>NZ_CP027193.1 GCF_002970915.1 Lactobacillus sp. CBA3605 | reverse complement strand
ATTAATTTTAAAATCTACCATAAGTCTACCGATTTTTTAATATTATTTTATTCATCAATTTCCGGCGCCGACCCAAGCTCTGCCTGAATCATCCAGATTTTCTTCTCAATTGCGGTTTTGAGACCAATGAAAATATCTTGGGTACTGAAGTCTTTTTCAACATCGGATACTTCAATGCCGTGTTGGTAAAGGTCTTCCAAGTAACGATAGCCATCAACTAAGTGTGCGAGGCGTTCTGGGGTTGTTTTGTCCCATTCACCAGGCCAGTCTTGAATCTTAGTGTTTTCGGCCATTTCTTTTAAGGTGGAGTAAGGACTGCCATCAAGCGCAATCAGCCGTTCAGAAATGACATCGAGTTGGCTGTCAATTTCTTCCATGAACTCATCCATCAAGGGGTGCAACTTCAAAAAGTTGGGTCCACGCATGTACCAATGCGTCTGATGGATAATCATTGACATCTGGCTCAAATCGGCAACGAGTTGATTTAATACTGCTTTGGTTTTCGTATATTTCATTAGATTGGTCTCCTTTCGATATGGTTATTATAACTTAGTGGTAGCTTAATCTGAAACGTTATACACTGGCAAATTAAGTTATTTATAGCCCGTAGAATTAAGTCGTTTTGAAAAGATGGAGACGTTATATGGAAGATTGTAAAATTAATCTACAATTGAATTTTATTTACCTTATGAAGATGTTCAAAACGCGTTAAAGGAAAGTGCGCAAACCCCTTTATACGTAGAAAGGATGAATGGGTAGTGGGTAACAATGAGTGTAAATTAAATAAGGCACAAAAAAGGATGCTTAAGGATAAAGAAATATATAATCATTTCAATTTAGAAAATATTTCCAGTTCCATCAAAACGGAGCTAAACAAGATAGTGCATGACATCGATGACTAATACTTTAACACCAAACAGAAAGGGGCTATGAATATATAGGGTCTATACTAGATAATGGACCCTATTTATTGAAATGGGAGAGTAATTTTTTCAAAGAAAAGGGGGTAAAAACTATGATTAAAAAAGGCATTACAAGAGTAATAATAAAAGTAATGAATTCTTGGAGTTCAATTTTTTCAACGTTACCAGGGTAACTTTTGGGAATCGGAATTAAAAAGTCGAGGAAGATTGGTAAATATACAATGCTATTAACTATTACAACACTACTTATTCCGATTACGTAATGAACCATAGAAAAAGTTAGGACTTGATTGTGTCTGAAGTATTTTTTTTGAGCCTGCTGTACAGTTTTTTTCCTAGTTACAATGTCATGCCTTGCAGCGTTGAATAGGAGTGAAAAGCCTATTAATGCAACAATTATTAATATAAAGCCGAATGAATTGGTAACTCCAACTTCTGAAGTGAAATTTAGAAAAAAAGGGCCCAAATATTTGGAGATGAACCAACTAGATAAAATTGAAATAATAATTGTAAGAATGTTTTTAAAATAGCCATTTTCAATGATAGTATCATTTATATGGTCACATAAATATAAAAAATCAATTGTTATGAGAAAAAAAACAACTAATATTACGATTAACCATGAGTACAAGGCTGATTTAGCACCTCTTTCTATTTTTTAGATAAAAGTAAAAAACTAAAATAAGTAAAATGATAAACTAATATATATAGTTTATCATTTTGCTTATTACTTTCTATGCGTTTTGTTCAATTAACTTGCGAAAAGCTTTAGCGGCGTCTTTTGCTTCACTGTCAGTATAAGAAGGATATTTTTGTAATTTAAACTTTTTAAAAGCCAATAAAGCGGTTTTATAAGCTGCACCCCATGAACCTGTACCACCTTTTAAAAGAGTATATGTGTCGTTCTGTAGTGAATCAAGGTCATCATCAAAACGATTACTTAGGTAAGAATTAAAGCGAACGGAGCTTTCATTACCGGTGTAATAAGTTTTAATAATTTTGGATATAGTTTGGTTGTTTTGCGAATGGATTGTACTGTAAACGTTAAGTGCATCCAAATCGTCAACCAAATCTTCCCTTCCAAATTGCCCTTTATTACCTACATATGCAGTAATTGATTCATAAAAAGAGCCGTATTTTTTCTGGTTAAGATGAGCATCTTCTATACTTGTTAAAAGATCTCCACACCAGCCCCCAAGGTCCTGAATTCCTGAGGCTGACTGTGGTTCTCCCCAAAATAAAAGTGCGTTTAAAGAAGCCATCATGTGTGGTAAGCCAATTTTTATGCCAGTAGTACTATCATAAAGAGTTTCGAAGTCACTTTCTTTTGAAACATGTAATGCTGAGTTTGCGAATGCTAACCAGCTAGTATTTAATCCACCGGCCAAGGGTGCCCAACTTGGTGAAGAATAGGAAAATTGTCTATAAAATTGGGTAACAAGTTGTTCAGCAGGTGTTGAAGAGCTTTCACCGCTGATATAACTATATGCCTGGTCTTCTACTTGTTGCAGTTGGGTAAAGAAAGCAGCGTTAGGATTTATATTAACTTTGGTAACTTTAGAAACTCCGTTATCTTTACCAGAGACAGCAACTTGATCCATATCAATCCCTGTTGAAGCTCCAGTAAATTCATTGAATTGATCAAAGCTCCAATTTTCAGGCATTTTGAACCCTAAATTTCCGCTCCATCCAGAAGACATATCAGCAACAAAACTATACTTAACTAAGTGGTTTACATGCAAGCACGCATTGCGTGTTCCATAAATACCTGCTTTATATTCAGTTGATCCTATAATACCAGTAATACCCTCGAAATAGGGGACAACCGTACTACTCATGTTTCCATCTTGAATATCAACATCAACGGCAAAATAGATAACTGTCCCACTTGGTAGGCCAAGCTGACGTGCAGTATTAACGGCAATAGAAGCGTCTGCGAAACCTTGCTTGCTATTAAAATAACTTTCTTCATAACCTCCATCTTCGTAAATCGGAAAAATCTTAAGGTTAGCATCTAATAGCAGTTTAACTTCAGTGTTAGTCAAATTTTTATCTCGTTTATCAGCACCAGTCCCGACGCTTCCTGTCAAATAACGGCCGATAATGTTATAGCCAGCTGCTTTCAGTGATTTAGCCGTAGCAGCTGATGTGATTTGAGTAGCCATGTCGACACCATCTGAAGATCGGTTAGTGTTACCATTACTAGTTAATAAGCCTTTGATCACAGTTAGGTCAGCAGTTGAAGTATAAGGAGGCAACTTCATGAATTTTCTAAAGGAAACTATACCGTCGGCAACATTTTGTGTAAATTGGCCATTGAAGGCGCCTGAATAGAAACCATTAACGTAAAGACCATATTGAATAATTTTAACGATTGCCCCAGTTGCGCCAGAATTAACAGTTGGTGTTTTATTGATCGTACCAGGACCATAATAACCATTAGCAGTTCCAGTATCCATACCTTCCACTGACTGCAAAGCATAAATCAAAGCAGTGTTCGTATCCCTTTGATAAATTCCATCACATGGTAAAATACCAGTGTAAGCTTGATAATCATGATTAAGCTGTTGTTGCATTGAACGGATTTTAGCGTCCCCACCAGGAACTAAAACAAACGCGCTCATTGTCAACAAGGCTTTCATAATATCCGAGTTTACATTGGCGCTGGTGTCTTTGATACCGGCGTCTTTTTTTAATTCAACGACAGCAGCAGCCGTGTTAGTAGTAAATTCTCCGGTAAAGTCTTCAGGGTTGATACCCTTACACCAAAAGCCACCTTGGATTATTTTAACAACATTGTGCTTAAAGCCAGTTTTAACTTTATTAGCAAATTGAGTATCCCATTTAGCGGCAGTTGAAGGGCCAAAATTATCAACTAGATCTGTGATACCTAATTCGTGTTGCAGGGCTCTAGTTAACCCATAAACTGTGTTCCAACCAGTATTACCGTCCTCGGGTACTTTACCAAAGCCAGAAACTTTACCGTAAGTTTTGTTGAGCCAGACTTGTGTTTCTTTTACCATTTCATCCATACATAAATCGTCCTTTCTGTGTTGTTTAGCAACCATAAGCGCCTACAACGAACAAGCTATCAAATGAGTAAGCAGTTTCTGATTCAACCTCCTTAAAAATTATTTGCTCAATATTCGAACACACGTTCGAGTAGACGGCTTAATTTTAGCACAGAAAAACAAGAAAACAAATTTTTGTCGGATTATTTTCGAACAAAAAAGATCTTCCAGGAAAATGGGAAGATCAAGTAAGCTATATATTTTTAAGGGCCCATTTTTATATAACCACTCTTACAAAACCTATTAAAATAACGCCTGTAATGGCTTGATTCCAACGCTTAAAAAAGAACCTGATAACAATAATCAACAAGCTGAAAAGCAACTCAAACAAGTACGTCAAGATATTAGTAATCAAACGCAATCAGAGTTACAAAAATTTTCAAAAAGCACACCTATCCTTGTAAGAAAAGATCATGAGAATACTAGTCCAGATATTTGACAGGTCTTTATATTCTGATAAAGTGTTAGACTTTTTTTGACAATGTAATACAATTCTAGTATTATAATAAGTGTAAGAAACAAACTTGAATACACTGCGGGCTAGTGGATATAGCTTGCACCCGCCTGTGGGCTTCCTTGAAGTGAAAGAATAGCAGGACTACCTACCCTTGAGGTAAGATGGGGCATATCTAGCGTGAGGTGAAACTCAATACGTGGAAAGGAAGGCTTGTGCCTTCCTTTTTTTTAGGAGATTATATAATATATGGATTATGATTTCGATTTTTTGACAGCATTTGACGGTTCCATGCAACCGTCTCAAGTGGATATGGCACAACTAGTCAATGTCATTGAAGCTAATGTTTCTCAATACAGATACTTTTATAAAACGAGCTTAAAAAACCTACCCGAGATTATTATTGAAGTTACTAATACAAATATCCCTCATTTACTTGGCTTATCGAAAAAACATCACATTGGACTACCTGATTATAATGCAGGTGCCATTTTTGAAGGTCTTAAAGACGATTGGACTTTAGATAACCTACAAAAAGGTGATAAGTTTTGGTTTACAGAGAATCAAGATAAAATAATAGGAGTTCTATTACTGTACCAAATTTTTCATGTACAAGAATGTAAAGTTTATAGTACAAAACATATCATTAATCAGCCTTTAGGGGGTACATTCAAACGAGATAATATTTACTTTATTATTTTTAAACTAGCAAATAATAAATCTTATTCGATAGAGTTATCTCCTATTAATAACACTGAAAACTCTTATTTCCCCAGAAGTTTGAAAATCAATGATACTAAGTTATTAAATTGCGAAGAAATAACTATGCAATTAGTTAGTCAACAACGTATCACGACCAAAAAAAATAAAATAAAAAAAATCAAGTGGAAATTGGATAGTGAATGATGATGACTTTGTACCAAACAGTGACATAACTTAACAATTGTGTCGCTTTTTTTGTGCCTTATAATTAAAGGTGTTAAAATACGTCATAACTTACCACCATAAAGCAGTCCAATTAATTTATTGACTTCTAAGTAAAATACCAGGAGTTTTGCTATGAGTTAACTATGATCCTAGGTGATCACTAAAACATTCCTTAATTTAGGGTTTATAATTACCAAATACCCCCTCGAAAACATTGAAAGAATAACCCCTAATATCTACATTATAGATATTAGGGGTTATTTGTTTTAATATTAAAGAAATGACTTCTTCTATTTGTCATCAATACTAAACAATAATTTGTACAAAGTGATTATTTCTTCTAGTTCTTCACGCGATACATGATCGACAATAGTTTCATCAGTGACATGTCTTGCCCGTAAATCTAAGGCTATGGTTTGATCTAATAATACTTTTCCATATACTGTTTGACTACTAGTTAGTCGATGATACATTGGAAAATTACGCTTGGTACTGCTAATTGGAGCCACAATCGTCATGTTACTTGTCTGACAGACTAGATCATTGCTTAGCGCAATGGCTGGTCGCTTATTCATCTGTTCATGACCACGGCTTGGATTAAAGTTAACATAAAATATATCACCTTGGCTTACCATTGAAGTTCATTACCTTCTGACTTTCCCCAATCAAGCTCGTGATCCCTTTTCCCGTCATCTTGCCAATCCTTAAATAGTTCGTGAATATTGGTTGGGTTCTTTTTTATTGGTGTTAAAACAATTGATCCATTTTCAATGGTTATTGTCATATCTTGGTTATCATCTAATTTCAGTTGTTTAATAATTTGGCTAGGAATTCTAGCAGCTTTCGAGTTTCCCCACTTTGCTAAGCGTGTTTGTTCTTTAATAAGTTCCATATTTTCCCCTCCTAAATTATTATTACAAGTCAAGTATATCCCGTGTAGATACACAATGCAAATATTCTTACTGGAGGTCATTTACATGCAACAAGTTGTCTTACCCATAAAAGATTCAAACGTTCTTAGAGAGGTTCAAGATACGTTACTCAATAACTTTAAAGCTGGCCGACGTAACTATACGATTTTTCAAGTTGGTAAAGCTACGCTACTGCGAGTGAGTGACGTTATGGGTTTAAAACAGACCGATATTTTTAATCTGGACGGTTCTATTAAACAAAATGCGTTCATTCATGATCGAAAAACTGGTAAGCCTAATACCTTGTACCTTAAACCAGTTCAAACAGAACTCTTATTGTATCGTCAATGGCTGCTTGATCATAAACTAGCATCTGAATGGCTCTTTCCTTCCATTCAACACCCCGAGCGACATATCACGGAAAAACAGTTCTACAAAATTATGAGCAAGGTTGGCGATCTGTTAGGAATTAATTATCTAGGTACCCATACGATGCGCAAAACCGGGGCTTATCGTGTTTACACGCAATCAAATTACAATATTGGCCTAGTAATGCACTTACTAAATCACTCAAGTGAATCAATGACTTTAGCTTATTTGGGCTTGGATCAAGCAAGTACAGAAAACATGTTGAACCAAATTGATTTTGGGTAAATTGGTTTGATTTTGTTGTCGCCAACGGCGACTTCTAATACAGGTTTTTTTGGGGTTATCACAACATAGAATAAATTCTATGTGTAAGTGCGCATTGACATCGTTTCACTCGGCCTGCTGATAACCACAAAATCAATTTCCGTCGTTGTTGAATTGACTGTATTTTTAATTCAATTTATGTTTGCACCTAAACTAAGATTGTTATGTTTTAAATATTTAAAAAGTGTTACGGATTACGCTGTTTTAAGCCAATTTTTTTAATCGTTCTGTGCAAAGAATCTTTATAAGTTTGGTAACAAATTTTGAATAACGGTACTGTAAAATCTGTAAATCTAAACTGAAATCATTATTTTGATGTCAGGAGTAATTAGGATGGACGAAAAGAAAGTATTAAAACCAATTAATGAAGTGCTTGCTGATCCTTGGCAAGTTGATATTCAAGAATTGTTTGAAGCTTCTGTCAATGAACCTGACGAGATTAAAAAGAATTTGTATGATTCCTTATACACTTATATTTTGCAAAAAAGACAAGAAGATATTATTAATCGTCCTGGCTTCGTTATTTAACCCTCTAAAAGCCTGCTGAGGGCTTTTTGTTTTGCTTTGGTATAAATGTATATGAATGGTCTTAAAATCGCTAGAAACGAAAAATAAGACCCTTAAAAACGAACATAGCAGCTAAAATCTTTTTTAGATTCAAAAAACTAACTGTTTGCTGTCAATGGTAGCGGACGAGCGCAGCGTGGGAGCATAAGGAATTGACAGCTCTTAACCAGTCTTAACACTGAAATGGCGAAAGCCAAAGTTTCTACAAAACTTTGCTTTCCTGCCTAACGGCGAGTGAAAAAGCAGTCAAGCTGGCTCAGCTTGGACGGGGTTCGGGGCGTCAGCGCCCGAATTAATGTGGCTTGCCACACCTTTTAAGCAACGAACAGCGTGAGGCGCAAGGAGCTGTGCGACTGGAGTTTAATGTGAGCCGTTTTTTGGCTCACTCCTTTGTGTTTTTTTTTGTTTTAGGTTTGTATCTCGTACAGTGGTGCCTCTTATATACCTCTTTTATAAACCTCTTTTAAACCTCTTTTAGACCCCTATTGAGCCTTACTCTCCCAAGGCTCACAGAAGGTTATCAAGTACCTTTTGTCTGTTTATCAAGTACCTTTTGTCTGTTTATCAAGTACCTTTTGTCTGTTTATCAAGTACCTTTTGTCTGTTTATCAAGTACCTTTATAAGTTCTGTACTTGATAAAAAGGTACTTTTATTTTAATATGTGTTTGAGGTGATAATCATGTCTAATGAGTTAGTTAAGTATGATCCTGAGTTGAATACTATTCCCTTGAGAAAATTTACCCCAATTGAGATGAATTTATTTTTTTCAATTGTTTCCCGCATGCGGGATCAAGGGAATAAAACTGTTCGTTTCTCTTTTGACCAGTTAAAAGAGCTTAGTAACTATAAACCAACCGCAAATAAACGTTTTATTGATGATATTGAAAATACATACCAAAAGATCCTCAGCCTTAGGTTTGGCCATAGAAGTAAGAGTGGCTTAAATCGTGAATTTTTTGTTATGTTTACTGAATTTGAAATTAAAGGTGAAGCTGAAGAACCTTATGTTGATATTCAGATTTATCCCAAAGCATTGCACTTGCTAAACGATTTAGAAAGTTGGGTTCGTTATGCCCTAACAGAATTTAGAAATTTAAAAAGCAGTTACGCTAAAACAATGTTTCGTCTAATTAAGCAATTTCGAACTACTGGCTATTCTTATTTCTCTAAAGAAGATTTTTTTGAATTGCTTGATATACCTAAAAGTTATTGGAGTAGTCCTTCAAATGTTGACAAAAAGGTTATTAAGCCAATTAGAGAAGAATTAACCCCGCTTTTTACAGGGCTAACGATTAGAAAAAAATATGGTAAAGGCAGAGGAAAACCAGTTATCGGTTATTCTTTTACTTGGAAACCTGAAAGAAAGGACGCAAATGATTTTTCTCAAGGCAAATTTCAAGATGAGCGTCAAAAACTCTTTAACATTCAGCACAATGATGAATTATCAGATAAAGAAAAGTGGCGTGCAATTGACAAAGTTAAATGCTTGCCTTTAGGAACAACTGAAAAACAGGTACTGGCTGAAAAACAAGCTGAACATGATCAAAAAATCAGAGATCAAGCAAGACAAGAAGCACTTGCTGAACTCCGAAAGGGGTTTGGAAATCATGCCTAAAACTATTAGAGAACTTGCTGATGAATTGGGCGTTTCAAAGCAGGCTATATGGCAAAAGATAAAAAGAGATGCGTCAATCGATTTACGTCAATTTACATCAACAAAAGGCAATACTGTTTACGTTGATGTTGATGGGCAAAAAGCTATTAAAGCAATGTTCTCAAACGATTCATCAACAAGATACCGTCAACAAAAAGATGATGTTGACGACAACAAAAAAGATGCGGTTGATGGACAAGATGAAGTGAAATTCCTTCGAAATTTAGTATCAGAATTTCAATCTGAAAAGAAAGAGTTACATAAGTTACTAGATCAGCAACAAAGATTGGCCTTACAGGACAAACAACTGCTCGAAGAATACAAGGCAGAAATTAAGGACTTGAAAGCCTTAACGATGGCACCGCATGATAATAGTGAAAAAGAAGTGACGTCAGACAAACAACCGGAACCTGAAAATAGCACCCCGGAGTCACAACCTAAACCTAAAAAGTGGTGGCGTTTTGGTAAATAGTTACAACTAAAAAAGAAAAGAAGACTAGTTAAATAGCGGAAGATAAATTTGAACAATCTGTAGCTGCCAAGCTAAAGGGTGAGGGCTGGGACTGTCCCACAGATTATTCTGGTGGGTAGATTGTAAAATTAATCCGAACGCTGTTCGGACAAAAAAGATCAGCTTCCTTTAAAATGGTGTTTACCACAAACCCATCTTTTAGGAGCTGATCTTTTGTCTAGTATAACCTATTCCGAACGAATTAAAATCGAAACCTTTTGTGAACTAGGGCTGTCCAATATCCAAATGGGCGTTCGG
>NZ_CP027192.1 GCF_002970915.1 Lactobacillus sp. CBA3605 | reverse complement strand
CTGAAATTGAAACCCAAAACCGGGATTTAGTAAAACATGCTGACGAGTTTTTAACCGATCCAGAAAGTGGCTGGGAAGTCTTCTTAGAACCCGAAGCCATTCAACTGCTCAGTTTCTGGTGTCGAACACCACAACAAATGCGACGCTTTGTCCGCATCATTTTGAATGCTAAAAACAACCTCGAAAAAGAACATCAAGCCTTAGGAGTCAAAATTAATTTAGGTGACGATACGCTTAAACCACTGATAACTAAGACCTTGAGAAGATACTTTAACGTGCTCAGAAGTAACGAGAAGCATGTTAAGGACGTGGAAAACTATTTGTACGGGACCATGACGAATCTGTTCGGTATTTACTGGAATAAACTAGCTGGGGCTAAATATCGGGCGCAACACTCAGAAGAATTCAAAAATCAAGGGGTCATTTCAGATTAGCTCTAAAATCGTTTCTCAGCCGTTTTAGTTAACTGGCATATAAATACACCAGATCTGATTTAAAATGGCTTAGAAACGATAAATATAGCCAATAATAAGCGAAAAAATACGTTAATTGGTTTCAAAATCCTAAATTCATGTCAATAAAACGCCAATTTGGTTTAACCCTGAAATAAAATTGTCAGCAATTGAGGACGCGGAAACCTGAAAGCTTAACTTGAACTAACCGAAATACTTGGTCAATAACCAGAAAATAAGGCCTGTCAGAATACCAGTCGGGATCACAGCCAGCAGATAATTCTTAATTTCATACCACGAGAACCGCTTTTTCGTGGTTTGTAACTGCTGATCCATTTGATCAGCGACTTGGGCCATCGTCTCTTGAATGGTCTGGTTCACTTGGTCGCTGAGTTGGCTGAGGCGCTGGTTGTTTTTGGCTTGTTCGGTTTGAATTTGTTTGAGCGCGGTCAGATTTTCCTGACTGATCAGGTTGGTCTGCTTTTGGAATGCTGCGTAGGCGCTTTGTAAGGTCTGTTTTAATTGGGCCTGCGAGCTGGCGTTGCTGCTGTCTAAGTTGTTTAAGGTCGTCTGAAACTGTTGGTTGACTTGTTGGGCGGTCTGTTCGATCTGATGAAGTTGTTGATCGAGGGACGTTTTGGCTGTGGCTTGCAGTTGAATCTGAGTGCCCTGGTAATTCCGGAGTTCGGCTATGGTCTGATTGAGCTGGGTCAATTGTTGGGTTAACGGTTCGTTCTGGTTGCTGGTTGGTTCTTGTTTGGTTTTGTCGGCTTGCCAACTCATTAAAAATCGTCTCCTTTTCATAATCAAGCCCGAGTTTGGTTCCCCGAGACTTGTAATTGGTCCCTAATAGCTGATAGGTGAGATTTTTGCCCCGTTCCCATACTTTAACTGCCTGTTGTTTCAAGTCGTCCTGAAAGGCCTGAAAATCGCGAATCAGGGGGTTCTGCATGGTGTGATCGACGGCTTGGCGGATTTGATCTTTCCAAGTGGGCTGCTGTTTAGCCCGGAGCTTAATTTCGGCCATTGAGCGTTTCTCGTGACGGTTAGGATCGGGCCGGGTGACCATTAAGCCATGTTCCTGGCACACTTGATCCGTGATGTGGACTAAGTGATCGCGATATTGGTGCCAATTACCGTGCATTTTTTGCCCGGTTTCCAGGTTAATCGCGCCAATGACGGCATGGACGTGTAACGAATCGGTATCGGCATGTTCATAAAGGGCCACCTGTTGATTGGGATAGGCTTTGGCATAAACTTCTTTGGCAACGGCTAAAACCGTTGTCTGATCATGAGGATCTTGCGGATTAAATTCCAACGGGCTAAAGGCAATCCGGCTGGCATACGCTTGGGTTTTACCAGGATTGCCATAGACGGCCCGCACTTGTTTAAATTCGCTTTTAGCGTACTGAATATCTAAATTGAGGCCATCTTTTTTGATGGCTCGTTTTTCAGCGTAATTGACTAACCTAGATGCACTGGTGGAACGTTTTATGTGAGTTGTTGCCATACGCGTTGCACCTCGTTTTGTAAATCCTTTAATGCTTGGGGATCGATTTGACCACCTTGATTAGCATGATGGGCCAATTGATTAAGATTACCGCCAATTTTAGCTAACTGATGAGTGATGTTCTGGGCATCTTGGGCAGCAATCTTAGGGGCAACTAAGCGCGCCCCCTGGGCCTTCTTTTTGACAAAAGCCGGCACGGACAGATTTAAAGTTTGCGCCGAACGCGCCAGCTTTAAATAGTCCGGTTCACTCACCCGAAAATTAATTTGTTTGCTAGCCTGACGATGAACCTGAGTCGTCTTTTTTGTGCTAGCCAGATTTTGTGGTTCGTTCACAAGTCCCACCTCCGTTGCCCTGCGGCAAAGTTATTCGAGATATCAAAAGTCGGATCAGCCGACGGCTGATGACCTCCTAATGATAATCGAATAACAGAGGATTGGCAAGCAACCCGCATGCTAGCCACAAGACTACGTTTGTGGCAGCTGCGGTGCTTGCAAGGGGGACAGCTAACGCTCCCCCTTGACCCCCAAGTTCGCTGTGCAATGCCAAAATGGTTAGCCGATTGGCTAGCCACTTTTTGGCATTGCTTCGCGTTTTTACTCAAAATTGCTATCGGAATTTGAGTAAAAAAGTCTTCCAGACAGGGGCTGTCGGCCGAATGATTTTGCATCATGAGCATGCCTTCAGCAGGAGCCTTTCAGGCGGAGTTTTGCGCAAACGGCGCAAGCTAATTTAGCTTGATCAAAAAAGCAGCAGTTGATTAAATCAACTGCTGCCAAATACCTCTTTAAAGGTCTAACTTATTGAGTAAATTCAATTTTAATTGTTTTACCCATAGCATGGGCAATTTCAGCTAGTTTATCAAACGTTACATTATCGCCACGTTCGATTCTAGCAATGGTGGATTGAGGGACGTTTGCTCTTTCAGCTAAATCGGCCTGAGTTAGGCCAGCTTCTTCACGAGTATGATACAACGCTAAGGCACTGGCAGATTTTTCCTTGTCAGCATGATAAGCTTCAGCAAACTTAGGGTCTTTTAATTCCCGGGTTAAAATATCATTGATTTTCATTTTGACTATCCTCCCATTCAGTTCGTAATTCAATCGCATGTTTAATTTCAGCGGGTGGTGTTTTTTGTGTCTTTTTGGTAAACCCATGGGTAATCACATATTTTGGTCCCTTAACGTGAAAGTATAATGCCCGTTGAATATTACTGGATACCTTACTTCTTAATTCATATAAATTTTTAGCTGATTCTATCTTTTTAACCCAAGTCATGCGTTGAGCGACTAGTAAACCTTGATCCTGCGTATCTGTAATCACTTGCAGTAATTTAGCGCGATCTTTAATTGGCAGTTGCTGTAACCATTCATCGAATTCATCATGACCATTGGGACGTTTGTAAGTTTCAAATTCTGGCTTTTCCATATTTGAATTATACCATATATATTATTATTTTAAAGTTATACGCTATTGCATTCAACCAAAATCAATTTGATCTAGCATCGTTTCAGTACTAGCCTGGTCTAAGCCTAAATAAGCTAAAGTCATTGCTTCACTGGAATGATTGAGCAAATTCATGACCAAACCAATATTATAATTAGATTGTGTGTAGACGCGATAAGCCCCGGTTTTGCGCATCGTATGAGTACCCAGATAATTAATTCCTAACAGATCGCCAACCTTACTCATGATTTTGTAAAATTGTTTTTCTGTAATATGGCGCTCGGGGTGTTGAATGGAAGGAAAGAGCCATTCAGAGGCTAGTCTATGATCAAGTAGCCATTGACGGTACAATAAGAGCTCTGTTTGAACTGGTTTAAGATACAAGGTATTAGGCTTACCCGTTTTTCGGTCGTGAATGAACGCATTTTGTTTAATAGAACCGTCCGGATTAAAAATATCGGTTTGTTTTAAGCGCATGACATCACTGACTCGCAACAGTGTCGCTTTACCAACTTGAAAAACTGTATAGTTACGCCGGCCAGCTTTAAAGTTGTTGAGTAAGGTATCTTGAACCTCTTTGAGAACGTTTGAATCTTTGATGGGTAAGACAACTTGTTGCATAGTTTTAGCTCCTTAAAAAATTGATTTTTAGTACAAATTAAAGTACAATATTAAGTACAATATTAAGTACAATGAAAGGGCGGTAAATATGACATTAGCACTAACACAGAGCGATTTTCGCGCTAACCTAAAAAAATATTTAGATCAAGTTAATGACGAAGACGAAACCGTTTATATTGCTCGTTCAAATAGTCGCGCAGTAGCCATCGTTTCACAAGAAAAAATGGACTGGCTAGAAAGAGCATTAAAAGCTAAAGAAGGTTCGTTAGAATATGCAATTGCACGTGATCAGTTAATTAAACGCCATGTTTTACCTGACGATGAAATTGTTGAATCAAATGATGATTATTGGGGTCAGTTTAAATAATGAAAAAATTAAGATTTAAACCACGTGCAACCTTTAATGCTGACCTAAAGCGATTAGCCAGTTTAGATAAAACTATTATTGACGAAGTTCGAGCAGCCATTGACCTATTGCTCGAACAACAACAATTACCACCAGAATTTGAAGATCATGAGCTTAATCGGCGAATGAGCGGGTATAATGAATTTCACTTACGAGATACCCCGAAAAACAGAACGCCAAGCGAAACTAACGATGTCCTAGTTGTTTATACGATTGATAAAGATGAACTAGTCTTAATTGGAATTCGAGTCGGATCGCATGATCGTTTATTTCCTGGGCAAAATCGTTCTAAAGGGTATCGAAAAAATGACAAATGAAAGAAGTTATTTCTTTAATATTAAAATAAATAACCCCTAATATCTATAATGCAGATATTAGGGGTTATTCTTTCAATGTTTTAGAGGGGCGATTTGGTAATTATAGACCCTATATATTCATAGCCCCTTTCTGTTTGGTGTTAAAGTATTAGTCATCGATGTCATGCACTATCTTGTTTAGCTCCGTCTTGATGAAACTGAAAATATTTTCTAAATTGAAATGATTATATATTTCTTTATCCTTAAGCATCCTTTTTTGTGCCTTATTTAATTTACACTCATTGTTACCCACTACCCATTCATCCTTTGTACGTATAAAGGGGTTTTGCGCACTTTCCTTTAACGCGTTTTGAACATCTTCATAAGGTAAATAAAATTCAATTGTAGATTTATTTAATTTTACAATCTACCAATTAACGTCTCCATCTTTTCAAAACGACTTAATTCTACGGGCTATAAATAACTTAATTTGCCAGTGTATAACGTTTCAGATTAAGCTACCACTAAGTTATAATAACCATATCGAAAGGAGATCAATCTAATGAAATATACGAAAACCAAAGCAGTATTAAATCAACTCGTTGCCGATTTGAGCCAGATGTCAATGATTATCCATCAGACGCATTGGTACATGCGTGGACCCAACTTTTTGAAGTTGCACCCCTTGATGGATGAGTTCATGGAAGAAATTGACAGCCAACTCGATGTCATTTCTGAACGGCTGATTGCGCTTGATGGCAGTCCTTACTCGACCTTAAAAGAAATGGCCGAAAACACTAAGATTCAAGACTGGCCTGGTGAATGGGACAAAACAACCCCAGAACGCCTCGCACACTTAGTTGATGGCTATCGTTACTTGGAAGACCTTTACCAACACGGCATTGAAGTATCCGATGTTGAAAAAGACTTCAGTACCCAAGATATTTTCATTGGTCTCAAAACCGCAATTGAGAAGAAAATCTGGATGATTCAGGCAGAGCTTGGGTCGGCGCCGGAAATTGATGAATAAAATAATATTAAAAAATCGGTAGGCTTATGGTAGATTGTAAAATTAATCCGAACGCCCATTTGGATATTGGACAGCCCTAGTTCACAAAAGGTTTCGATTTTAATTCGTTCGGAATAGGTTATACTAGACAAAAGATCAGCTCCTAAAAGATGGGTTTGTGGTAAACACCATTTTAAAGGAAGCTGATCTTTTTTGTCCGAACAGCGTTCGGATCAATTTTACAATCTACCTTAAAACTAAAACTCTCCACGATAGAATTATATCATATGTTGAGAGACGTGTTCTAAGCCCTCGTTCAGTGTTGAAATGGTATAATCTATCATAGTGAACATTCAAAAACGTTAGGAGAACGATTCATGAACAACAATGAACGATTATATAAAATATCTGAAATAGCTGATATTGCAAAGGTTAACAAAACTAAAGTGTGGCGGTACATTCGTGATAATAACATTTCAGAACGTTCAATGAAAGGAAACGCGAAACTATATTCCGAACACACTAAAGACGTTATTATAAAGGCGTTTTCAAGTGAATCCGTTCACCTTGCAACTGAAACGAAAGCAGATACGTCACGAATATTGCTTGAACAAATAGACATTTTGAAGGGCGAACTTGAACGAAAGAACGATCAACTAGATAAAATGCAGTCATTACTTGACCAGCAACAACGACTCAACTTGTCTACCAACCGTCAAAATGAAAAGCTACTCGATACCACTACGAACAACACCCCTTCACAGGACGATAGGCCTCTGCAAAACGACGATACAGACGTTTTAAAACCTACCGAGGGTAATTATAAGGGGAAAGAAACCAAGACGCCTAAAAAGGGCTTATTCGGCTGGCTGAGACGTTAAAAATACCCCTTTGTCATATTATCGGCAAAGGGGTATAATACTGTTTGTAACTAAATTAAATAGACAAAAAAATTCCCTCGGAGCCTAACCCGGGGGAACACATCAACTCTATCAAGTTTATGTGTTCATTTTACCTACTATTGTAAGATTTTTCAAGTAGGTAGAGTTGAATTTTTCTGGATCACGGGGGAGCCAAGCCCCGTTACTAGAGTGGCAACATTCTAGTCAAGCCAACTAATCTTACCTTTCGAGGACTGACAGCCGGTTAGCGGAGCTAATGAAACAAGTCGACAGGTCAAGTGAGAGCCGCCGCTATAAACTCCCACTAGGAATTAATCTATACTTGTATTTAGGTTAGTTCCGAACGGCGGCCCCACGCACGGGGCGGGCGGTAAAGCAGTACGAAAGTACAGGGCTATTACGCAAGGCCAGTGATCCAAACAACTAAAAATAAATGATTGCTGGCACCTATAAAGGGTGCTTTTTTTATAGGCTAGATTAGTTAGGCTAATCTACAAGCGCAATAGTAACAATACAAGTGTTTTTACGTGACGGTGATTCGTGACGAACAACAAAAAGTTTTCTTCTTCGCAAAACAAGGGGAAAACTATATCCCGCTCAGGTTCAAGCGTTCTGAACAGCAAAGGGCAAGTGCACTAAACTGGTTTGACCTTGAGGGTTAAGAGCACGTGGTTGCGTGCAGATAGGTTAAACTAGGGTGTTATTAATGTACTAATCGTCACGTAGACCACAAAACGTTAAGAACTAACTACTAACGATAGACACACTATTAATATTATATAGTCTCAGCCTAGGCGGGTTCTAAGCCGACATGTTTCGGACAATTATACATGAAACGTCATTATCACAAAGTAACTTACATACGTAGAATAATAAACTTTCACAAGTGTAAAATACTGGTATATTAACATTTACAAATTTACTCTATTTTCACAAAGTATCGTTATCGTATGATATCGGTAAATATATAGCTTGCTATCGTTGATATAACAATGATTTACACACTTCACAAACTTTAGCTTTTAATACTATGTGTTATGTTAACTTGATTGAATTCAGTGGCTGCACCGAGCTTTCATAGTGCTATACTGTAACCGTGTTGACATGACACACTACTTTCATTTTTGAACCGGGTATAGTTGATCTGATTTGACACAGGTTAATTCTCTCTAAAAGTATATTGGCTTATCATTAATTTGATAGGTCTTTTTGTGTGCTTATAAGAAACCTAATCAGCTTTATATGCTAAAAGGTGTAAAAAACTAGTTAAAAGCTGTTAATTCCTTATGCTCCCACGCTACCATTGACAGCAAACAGTTAGTTTTTCTGAATCTTAACAAGAATCTAGCGGCTATGTTCGTTTTTAAGGGCCTTATTTTTCGTTTTTAGCGGTTTTGAGACTGTTTATATATACCAAAGAAAAAAGAAAAAGTCCTCAACAGGCTCTTAGAGGGCTAAATAACGAATCCAGGACGATTAATAATATCTTCTTGTCTTTTTTTCAAAATATAAGAAGCTGTCTAGTATCTGCTGCTGGCGATTAATCTGACAGTGCTGCTAGCCTGCGGCGCCGGTTACGTCCTGGCAGGCGACCACCCCCACAAGCAGTCGCGCGCTGAACGCTAGTCGTAACAGCGTCAGTAACCTTTTACCGCAATCAGCGGCGTCTTCGCGCTCCTGCGCAGGCGCCGCTGTTTAGAGTTCAAATCACCGCTCTTTCTCTACTTCGCCTTCCTCCTCAATAGCAAAGGGTCCCCCGCTTATAGTTCATCTCCTTGCTCAGTTTTGCATTTAGCACGAGCATTGTTCACAGTTTAGCGACTAGAAAGCGTGCACGTTGCCCACGCCACCGGCGGCCCGGGCCAAATCTTTTGACAGCAACATTAGGTATCCTTTAAACTAGCAATAAAAGGTAACTAATTCAAAAAATTCGGTTGGGCGGTGCTCAAGAAAGCTTTCTCGGGGAGGAAAGCGATTCTTGGGTGCGGCCTTTTCTTATTGGAGGAAACTTATGACCCCTTACAACGAACACAAAGCAGATGTCCTAAAGCGCTTGGCCACCAGCCGGCAAAGCGGCCTCACCAGTGAAGAAGCACAGGCCCGGCTCACCCAGCATGGCCCCAACGCCTTGGCCGCCAGCAAGCCCCTACCAGCCTGGCGCCAGTTTTTGGCCACCTTGAAAGAACCCTTGGTGATTATTTTATTCATCGCCGTGCTATTGGCCTGGGCCAGCGCCGGCTATGACTTCTTCGTGCGCCACGACCCCAGCCATGGTATGGCGGCAGTGTATGAAAGCATTGCGATTCTGCTGCTGATTTTCGTTAATGCCGGCCTCTCCTTCTGGCAAGCCAAAAGCGCACAAAAATCCCTGGACGCCCTGAAGGTGATGGCGGATCACCACGCCAAGGTCCTGCGCGATGGCGACTGGCTGACGGTGCCAGCCACCGAGCTGGTGCCTGGCGATATTGTCAGTGTCAAAACCGGCGACTTCATCGAAGCCGACGTTCGCTGGCTCCATGTCGCCGAGATGCAAACCAACGAAGCCCACCTCACCGGCGAAGCGGAACCTGTGCAAAAACAAACCCACGCATTGGGCGCTGACGTGCAAATCGGTGACCGCACCAACATGGGCTTTTCTGGTGCGACAGTGACGCATGGTAACGGCCTCGGGGTGGTGGTTGCGACCGGCATGCAAACCGAGCTGGGCAAAATCGCCACCTTGCTGGATCAAGTCAAGGACAAAAAGACCCCGATTGAACGCACCATTGCGCGCCTGACCACCAAACTGATGATGGTGGCGATGGTGATTGTGGCGTTCACGTTGCTGGTGGAGCTCTTGAAAGCCTATCAGCAAACTGGCAGTCTCTCCTTCGCTGCGCTGGCCGAATCCCTCTCTACGGCGATTGCCTTGGCGGTGGCCGCGATTCCCGATGCGCTACCGGCGGTGCTGTCAATTGTGCTCACGGTCGGGGCCACGATGCTGGCCAAAAACAACGGTCTGATCAAGTCCCTGAACAGTGTGGAAACCCTAGGGGCCACCAGCTACATTGCCTCAGATAAAACTGGTACCTTGACCAAAAATGAAATGACTGTCACCCGGTTTTATGCCAATGGCGCCAGTTATGTGGTGGAAGGCGACGGCTATGAACCAGTAGGCGAAATCATCCCTGATGACGAAGCCGACACCCCCGGCTTTTCGCGCTTCATGATGGCCGCTGTCCTGAATAACGAAGCGGCGATTCAAACCGACGACGAAGGCCGCAGCCGCCCGTATGGCAACCCCACCGACGTAGCGCTGGTAGTGATGGGCCACAAATTTGGTATCGATCGCGATACGATTTTGAGCAAAGACCAGGCGCAGGACATCGACATCATTCGCGAACTGCCGTTTGACAGCGACCGTAAAATGATGAGTGTCGTCATTAAAGATGGCGACCAGTATCAGGTGCTGACTAAAGGTGCGCCAGACGTGATTTTAGCCAAAACTGATGCCATTCTGGACCACGACCAACTCGTAACATTGCCAGCTGGTCAAACTGCGGTAGAAGCGCAGGTCAACCGCTTTGCCGAACAGGCGCTGCGGACGCTGGCGGTGACGCTGCGTGACATCGACGAGGACCTGGCGTTGCATGGTAGCACCGCTGAGCTTGAGCAGCACCTGACCTTACTAGGCATTGCCGGCATCATTGACCCGCCGCGGCCGGAAGTGCGCCAAAGTGTGACCACCTTGCACCAAGCCGGTATTCAGGTCGTGATGATCACCGGCGATCACGCAGTCACCGCCCGCGCGATTGCCTTAAAGCTGGGCATTGTCACCGACCCTAGCGCCCGGGTAGTGGAAGGCAAGCAGCTGGAAGCCATGACCGATGAAGATTTGTTCCGGCTCGCGCCAAGCATTCGCGTATACGCCCGGGTGTCGCCGGAACACAAGCAGCGCATCGTGCGCGCCTTGCAGCGGCATGGCGAAACCGTGGCCATGACTGGTGATGGCATCAATGACGCGCCAGCCTTACGCGCTGCTGACATTGGCATTGCCATGGGCATTAATGGCACCGAAGTCACCAAAGACGCCGCAGATCTGATTTTACTGGATGATAAATTCACCACCATCGAGCGCAGTGTCCGCGCCGGCCGCACCATTTTTGGCAATATCAAAAACTTTATGCGGCATGAGTTAACCACCAATGTCGCCGAGGTGTTGGCGCTGCTGTTCGGCGTGCTACTGATGACGCAACCCGTCGGCCAAGTGGCGGCCACCACCCCAACATTAACGGCGCTGATGGTGCTGTGGGTGAACATGATTTCCGATGCTTTACCGAGCTTTGCCCTCGGCTATGATGTGCCAGAAGCCGACCTCATTAACCAGCCGCCGCGCAATGTGAAACAATCCATTTTGCATGGCATGCTCGGGCGCATCTTCCTGCGCGGTATTGTGATGGGTGGGCTCGTGTATGTCGCCTTCATCTGGGCTGCCAGTCAAGGCATGAGCGGCGCAGAAGCGCAAACCCTCGCCTTTTTGACCCTGGTGTTTGGCCAGCTGTGGCATGTGTTCGACGCGCGTAGCACCCGCACTTTGTTCGCCCGCAACCCGTTTGAAAACCATCAGTTGCTGCTGGCAGTGGCTTTCGCGGCGGTGGCTTCATTACTTGTCACCATCATGCCATTCTTCAACGAAGTGATGGGGACCGCGCCACTTTCTAGCACGCTGTATGCTGCGGTAGTCTTCATCCCGGCGCTACCGACCCTCATTTTGTCTGGAATCAAAGAACTGTGGCTGCGTTGGCATCGCCCGCCGGTAGCCCCAGAGCATGATTAAAGATTGTTTTTTCGGGCCAGATTGCCTACAATCGGGGTAACCATATCGAGGTGAGCCAGTTGAATGTTTATCATGCGCTGAAAATGATTCAGATCGAGCACCAGCCCCTCAATCATCGCCAGGTCGTGATCACCGATGAAAACGGCAAGCCGCTTTCGCAGCTGACCGATCTACTAAGTGATTGTCTCAGTAAAATCGACCTTTTCGTTGATTTGCCCAGCACCGACACGGCCAGCGATGTCATCGATGACCTGCATTTACTGACGCCCTTGCCGAATGACGTGCTGGACGAATACCAAAAAGTCCTCGATCAGCCGATTTGAAGTGCCCTACAATTGTTAGACAAGAAGTCTAACGATTGTGGGGCATTTCTTGCACTAACTTTTCACCAG
>NZ_CP027191.1 GCF_002970915.1 Lactobacillus sp. CBA3605 | reverse complement strand
TCTTGATCTGTTTCATCTTTTGACGGGAATCGCTTTTTTTTAGAAAGAGGCCCCAAAAATATAACTCATCTGATCTTGTATAGTCCATAATTTTTTTTCGAATCTTACCAAGAAATATGAGTAAAACAAACTCAACTAATAAGATCAATAATGGTAACATCAATTTTGGGCCTCCTTAAAAAGGTACACTTATCCAGTCGCTGGTAGTTACTTATCGTGAATGTTAGAGTTATACTATTGCTGATTTTAACCACCGAAATTTTAATAGTTAATTCAGTGGGCGCCAACGTGGTATTTATTAATTTGGGCCACAATAGCCGACTACATCTATAAATGACATGGTATCATACTATTTATAGATGTAGGTTGCTAATGAATCTTTTAATCGATGGTTATGTTGGTTTTTCTCAAACAGTCCAACTTTAACCATGTAACAATTAATGAGATCATAGCAGCACTTGAACCTATTAATCAACGGCCATTGAAAACTATCGGACTTATTCGGATTAATTTTACAATCTGCCTATTGAAAAAAAAATATTCAAAAAATTATTCATTCTTTCCAACCTTCACTTTACTTAGTGAATTATCAGGTGTTTTACTGTAAACTATTAATTTCTCCATTAAATCAATGTATAATGTGTAGCTATTTGTTATTTTCTTTAATTTTTTCATGTAAAAACTTATGACGATCAGAAATTAGGCTAAGAAACTTTGCGAGGTCATCATCGGTAGGTAGTTGCTTAATAAAGTTACGTGCTACTGACCGCTTGTTAATATATTGTTTTTATCGTCCTATTTTTTATTGGCCCGTATTTGAGATTCAGTTAATTTAGACATGATATTTTCTCATTACTTATTTAAGTTAGATACATATTATATGTACGAAGGCATTTCATTTACACAAGATTCTTGACGCTACCTCGTACTCATACGGATCAGCAAACATCGCTAACGTCGTTTTTAAAACTAAGTCATAGACTTGATGCTGTATTTTAGGTAAGGTAGCTAATTGATCTTTAGTCGGGACGACTTTAGTCATGATAATGGCGTAGTGTTCTTCAACCTTTTTTCCATTAACATAGCGCTTATTTGGGGTGGTATTGGTTAAAGCGACTGGCTTAGAGACTAAACCCAGATACTTCGTCAGATTAGCCACTAAATAATCAAATTCTTCATCAGTGATATAAGCACAATCCGTTCGGGGATAACTCAGCAACTTGGCTTCATATAAACTTTGAATGGCCGCTAAGGTTTGGCTGGCACTGGCGTGATAACGTTTATTCATGGCACTTTGCAGACTGGATAGTGAGAATAGTTGGGGACTAGCTCGTTTTTTGCCTTGCTTTTGGACGCCCTTGATTAAACCGGCCTGTGAGACTTTCTGAACGTGTTTAGCTTGCATGAATGTTATTAGCCCTGCTTCGTCTTTAAATCGCTGATAGGGGGGCTAATTTCGCGACGAATTTTTGCTGATTAGCTACAATTTCCGCATTTAGTTCAAAATAGGGTTCCGGCTTAAAGTTTTTGATTGCCTGGTCTCTTTGATAGACCATACACAAGGCTGGCAGCTATGGGTAACTAATCGAGCACGCTCTACGTACCAAATTTTTATCAATATAAAATACATTATGGGCTACCATTCATACCAATTAACCAGTCGCTAATTTTGTGATTACAAGTGCATACCCCCATCTTCATGCCGGTTCCGGGTTTGGTGTTGCCGCTGCTTTTTCGTCATTTCCCACTCGGTTTCTTTCAGTCCACGTTCTTGCTTTTGCCGTTGGTAATCTTCATCACGAGCATATAGAACAGTCATGATCGCATCACTAAAGGCCGTCTTTAAGTAATAGTCTGGACTAACTGGCTTATAATTTAGCGGTTGATAATGCCCCATATTTGCTTTTCTGTACTGGTCGTCCTTGGCTTGTTGCCCTTTTAACTGCTTTTGGATTTTCTCGATCTGACTGTTCTTAATCGTCGGATCGGCTTTGCATTCGCCAAAAAAGAGTTGTTTAGTGCCATCATGCTTTAAAACCCGTTGTAAGTGATGATTTTCTAACTGATCTAAGCTAAGCTGTCCCGATAAATAAGCTAGTCCTTGTTGATGTTCTTGGGGACTGAACACCTGTGGTGGATTTGCTTGCCACTGTTCAATTGTTTCAGCCTGACATGGCTTTAAAACAGGATCATAGTACATCACGGCTGTATAGGCTTGTTCCTGTTTAGTCATTGGTAATTCATCTAAATCGCCTTTGGGAAAGGCCCTTTTCAATACTTCATGGTATTGCGTTTTAATGACTTGCTTAACAGCCATGATTGTTCGCAAATCTTTGACTGCGCGAGTAATCTTTTGCTGCTCGGTTGGTGAATACTTTTCTAGTAGACCTTGATCAACGTGTTCTAGACTTTCTAAGCTATCATCATGAATCATCAGCGTATATTTAAGCTCGATTTTGACTTCCTTTTCTTGTTGCATTAATAACTTAAAACCAACGTATGGCCGCTTAGTAAAGGTCAATAATTGTTGCGTCAACAAATCATCACGAATGTTCATTAAACGTTCGTTTAATTCACTACCCTTGAAAACTGTTTGTTCGCTATCGGTTTCCTTAATTAATTCTCGTCTTTCAGCTTGCGTGGTCTGTTCAAAGTTAAGCTCTGGATAAAGTTTTTTCGTAGTGCGATCAACTACTTTATTTAAGAGTTCATCTGCTTTTTTGAGTGAGCTTTCTTGTTGGTTAATTGTCAATAATTGTTTAGTCACATCTTCACCAACCGCATGTTTAATTAAGGTGCTGTTTTTCCAATTAAATAGCATGCGCCGCTTATCATCTAAGTTCTCCAAACTGATATAAGTTTTCAGTTCATGGCTTAACTCTTTGACTACCCTTTTTTCATTAAACGAGAAGTGTTCACTTAGGCTATCTAAATGACCTCTATTGATTACTTTTTCTTGGTTGTTTTTATAACTGGCTTTGGCCTTGCGATAGTTCTTAACTTGTTGGTTAAATGCTTTTCTTTCATGCCGTTTGCTATTGATTCCCTCATGTTGCATTGGTGTGTCAGCTATTCCCTGTTCCACAAATGATTTTTCGCTGATCCGATCGGGAATATTTTTTTGCTCTAAAACTTGATTTACACTAACCGCCCAATTGTGCCGCCATTCAGTTATTTTTTCTTTTTTATCCCAATCAATCAACCAAATTTTTCGGTTTCTCACATTCCCTGCAGGGGTCTTAGTTTTATTACCATGACTATCTAAAATGTATTCGGTTTTTGTTTTCTGTCCCCAAGTACCATCGGGGTTAAATGGGCGATTGGTTAACATCACATGAGCGTGCGGATTATCTGGGTGGTCGCGATGAATTGCCACGTCGGCTACCATGCCCTCATCAACAAAATTTTCTTGCACATATTTTGTCAGTAATTCTTTCTGTTCGGATTCACTTAATTCTACCGGTAAAGCCACGTTAAACTCTTTTGCATACCGTGAGTTTGATTTACGATCTTTCGTTTCAACTTCATTCCACAACTGCTCTCGATCACTGGCCCATTCTGGTGCATTTTTGGGGGTTAAAATAAAGCTTTCTGGCATAACCGAGCGGGCATAAAAATAGTGGCGACCTTCTTGATCATCAAATAGCTTTTCACCACTTCGATAAGCGGCACTGGCAATCGCACTTCGTCCTTTGCCAGCACTAATATTACTAAAACTCATGTGAAAAATTGCCATGTCGGTCACCACCTTTCTTTGGGTTTATGGGTTTGACTTTGTTGTCGCCATCGGCGACTTCTAATACAGGTTTTAATGGGTTTAGCACAACGTCATCAAAGATGACGTGTAAGTGCGCATTGACCTCGTTTCACTCGGTCTTCTGATTCTCTTAACTTTAACTTAGTGTATGCCTTCCGCTTCGCTATTTCAACTTTTATCCTTTGACTTAACGTTTCCCTTATGATATAGTGTCGGTGATTATTTCTAATATGATTGGAGGGATCGTTATGTCTCAAAGTAACTTAGAAAAACAAGAAGCTAAATTAAAAGCCCTTAATCAAAAAATTAAGGATGAAAAAAATAAGATTGAACAACGGCTAGGTAAACAAATCATCAGTCAAGCCAATTTAGATTATGCTAATTTGTCTGACGATCAGATTAAGCTTTTAGCCAAGCAATTTTCTGAATTTTTAAAGGTAAAGTCCGTAGATCATTAGCCATACGAGATGGGGAAATTCCATGTCTAATCAATATGAAAAACTAGTCGAGCAGCAAGCGCGTTTAAAACAAAAAATTGAGCGGGAAGATTTTAAATTACGGCAATCTAAATACTATGAAAATCGGCAATCCCGCAAAGCCCGTTCTCGCCGACTAATTCAAAAAGGGGCTTTATTAGAAAAGTACTTTCAAGCTAATAACCTCTCGGTCGAACAAACCGAAGAACTTTTAAAAACATTTGCTGACTATGTTAACGCCCATAAACCGAATAAACTCAAAAACGATCAACCTAATAACTAGGCCGATCGTTTTTATTTTCTGGATCATTTTTAGGCTTTACTTCTGGGTTTTGATCTGCAAAATTTTGTAACTGCTTTTGCACCTTTTCTGGATAAGTAATATTTTGGTTTATCCAAGGAAAATGCCTCAAATCGTTCTTAAAAACTTGTCCCTTCTCTCTTGCATAAACAGAGGTAAACTTTTCGCTATTATCATAGATCATGACCTTATCAGATTTAAAGGCCACTAATGGCAAATTATGTTTGGATTGCTGATAACGTTTCTTGATCGTTGCTACTGGAACACCGTGGCCACCTTTTTGTACCCGTTCGTTGACCCTTTGGATAGCTAAATTTTCATCTCGCAAAGCAACATATAATAAAGTCACTTCAAACCCATTTTTGTGAGCTTTGTCAATCAAATTGAGTTGAGCTTTGCCTCTACCTGCCAGTGTTGTTTCTACGTGAATACTTTGCTGGTGATCTAAAGCATAGTGTAGTTGTTTGATTTCTTCTTTCATGGCTTTTAAGTTGTCACTATCTTTATGCCAATCGCCACCCATTTGTCTTAAAAGTTCATCAGCGTTAATCCGTTTTGTTTTGTCAAACAAGATGGGAAATGTATCGTATAGCGTACTTTTTCCTGCTCCGTTAATACCAGCAACAATTATATATTGGGGTTTATCTATCAACGGACAAAGTCCTTTCGCTTAATAACCTCATCTTGCCTTTTATCTAAAAAGTAGGTATATAAAGCGTCATATACTTTGCGCTTTTCTGGATCTGGCTCATGTAATGACTTATCAAGTAAATCTTTTAAATCAGTTTCTTTGGCAATTTCAAAAAAGTCATTAATTGTGATTGTATCTTTCATGTTCATCGCACTTCCAAGTTATTAATTTATTTAATCTGATAAGCCATTAGTCCTCATCTGGATCATTGAGCCAATCAGCGACTTCTTTAGCGTCTTTGAACTCTGTTACTGGTGTCTCTTTGGTAGCCTTTAAAAGGCTTAAATTAGCTCTTTCGGCTTCGCTCAGGGCTGGTTTAAACGGTAATGCTGCGTCAGCTACGATCCGCTTATAAAACATATTGATCGCGGTAGTTGGGTTTAGACCTAACTGGCTTAAAACGGCTTCGGTATTATCTGCCAATTCTTTGTCAATCTGGACTTGTACGCGTTTCTTTTCCTTAACTGCCATGATTTTCTCGCCCCCCTTTATTACTACTCACATTATACTAATCTTTGAGTACCATCTCAATTAGCCTGCTTCTTTAAAAGTTGTGAATTTAAGTTTG
The DNA here is from genome assembly GCF_002970915.1 of Lactobacillus sp. CBA3605. NCBI lineage: Bacteria > Bacillati > Bacillota > Bacilli > Lactobacillales > Lactobacillaceae > Lactiplantibacillus > Lactiplantibacillus koreensis. Next base: position 30,062 of record NZ_CP027191.1, on the reverse strand, counting down.
CTGTCCTTTCCGCAATGGCACTTATACAACGTTCCTAAAGTGCCCGTAAGCGCATTTTAAAACTCGTTTAATATAATTATGCTCTATCTGTTTAAAACAGCTTAAACGGCCTTATATAGCTTTTTAGTTTTAAGCACGCTCATCGTTAGGGTGTTTGGCCGCATATTCTCTAGCCGCTTGTTGATTCCACCAAACGCCAAATAGGTTTTGCATGGTGCCATACAAGTAGTTTTCAACGTTCTTGATATGTTTCTCATTGCTTCTAAGAACGTTAAAGTAGCGTCTTAAGGCTTTAGTCATCAAAGGTTTTAGTTCTTCGTCGTAAAGCGGGATTATGACGCCAATATCTTGATGATCCTTTTCAACTCGGTACTTAGCATTTAAGATAATGCCAATGAAGCGCCGCATTTGTTGCGGGGTACGGCACCAAAAACTAAGTAGTTGCACAGCTTCGGGTTCTAAGAAAACCGGTAAGCCACTGTCTTCATCAGTTAAGAAGTCATTAGCATGGTTCACCAAATCCTGGTTTTGCTTTTGAATTTCTGCTGGTGAAAAATGGGCTGTGGAAAAGTCCAACTTTTGAGTATCTATATTGTATCTATTAGTATCTCTTTCTTTAAGTTCTTTATCTAGATCGTGTCCGATTTTCGGATTTTCGCTCGTAGCAAGGGTTTGCGGGGTGTTGTCAACGAACTTTCGCGAATGTCCGATTTTCGGATTTTCGCTCGTAGCAAGGGTTCCAACGGTCTCCCGCGAACGTCCGATTTTCGGATTTTCGCTCGTAGCAAGGGTTTGCGGCTCTTTTTGAGCATATTCACCGCGTAAATAGACGTCAGTTGACTGCATATCTAGTTCGGCCAGGTAAAGTCGATTGGGTTCGTTTTTGCCAGTTTTGGGATTGAAATGCATGGCTTTTTGATAAAGTAGTCCTGCACGTTCCAAGTCTTTTTTCACGGCTGCTAACTTATCATTTGAGCAGTCGAATAAATCTTTAAGTTCTTGATTGGTAAAAATAAAGTAGACGTGCCCTTCCTCATCAATCCAGTGATTGCGTAAAGAATACTCTAGCCGGTCTTTTAGTACCATGTAAGCTAGCTTAGCGGCATCACTTAAATGTTTGTATTGCTCGCCATACATTAATACCTTAGGGAACTGGAAAAACAAGGATCCATATACGCTATTGGCGTCATAGTAATTGAAATCTGTTGATTTTGTCATAATAAAAACTCCCTTTCTTGACTGACACACGCTGTCTCAAAAGAGAGTTGCTAAAACATTTGATTTGCTTTAAAATACAAATCTGATATGCTCTAACTGAATTACAAAGCGAACATTGGTCGTGATCGGCTTTGTAGTTTCACCAGCATGTGTCTGTTTGTGAGTTGCCCAGTCGGCAACTTTTTTAATTTTTAAGAACTAAAAATGGACTAAGTAGTTATTACAAGCTACTTAGTCCATTGGTCTTATCTTCGTTTTAATTAGTTTACCTTTGCTTGCCCTTAAGGTTTGCTTGCGGTATAATTAGCACGTAAACAAGATTACAATTTTTTCAAGCAATTTTAACTTGCCGGTGAAAATTGCTTGGACTAGGTAGCTGCAAGATAGCTACTTGTCAATACTGCAAAAATCCCAATCCCGAGTGGATTGGGATTTTTTGTTTATGAAAAAAGCATATCATTCTGCAAAGGTTAAGTAAATAGTTTTATGGATATGATTTATGATTAATCATAAATCATATAAAATTTGTGATTAATCATAAATCATGGTAAAATGTTTATGTAAAGGTAGGTGCTACTATGAATGGGAAAACACTATTAAACTTCAACTTTAAAGGTGGCGTTGGTAAGACCACCTTGACTGTAATGGAAACCTATTTATTGGGTCAAGAGGGGAAAAAAGTACTACTTATAGATTTCGATCCCCAGGGAAATGCAACTGAAATTATGAAGGAGACTTATAAAGCCGATTTAAAGCCGGAACTTTCATTATATGAGGGCCTTCTTGGAGGGAATTTGTCTAAATCTATTGTGTCTGTTACAAACCAAATTGATATGATTCCTACAGATTGGACATTGTCTTTATGGATTGGTGCTGTAGAAAAAGTTAGTCGGGTTAAACGTAATATTCTATTACCACAAATGCTTTCAAAGTTAAAACAAAATTACGATTATATTTTTATTGACGTACCACCAACAATAAATGTCTTTACTAATAACGCAATCATGGCTTCAGATTTCATCTCAATTGTCTTACAAACTCAAAAGCAGTCATATACAAGTTCTTTAAAAACAGCTACGCATTTAGGTGAACTACGTGAACAATACAATGGAAGTTTTCAGTTAGTTGGTGCCATATTGTACTTAATGAAGCCACGTGCAAAAGTTGATACTGAAATTTCTGCACAAGCAAAAGACTTTTTTGGCGAAGGGGTCTTTTCAAACTCAATTAGAACTCAAGAACGGGTTAAAACGTTTGCTAATGAAGGAATACGGAATAAAGATCATTGGGATAAAAGAGCAATCCAAATGTACCAAATGGTTCTTAATGAACAAATACTTAGAATTCAACAGTTAGAGGAGTAATTTATCATGGCAGAAGATTTTTTAAACAAAGTTAGTAAAAAGGCATCTGAACAACTTAAAAATCTAAAAAGTCCATACCAATTCGAAACAGAAAGAACTAAAACCGTTCAACTTCGCATGAGCACATATAAAGAAGTTAAACGCATCGCTTTTGAGAATGACGAAAAAATTGTTGATGTCTTAGAAAAAATTATTCGTGAAGGCCTTGCCAAACGTAAATAAGATTGAGCTTAACTTATGTATTACTGATTGTGTGATTTATGATAAAAGATTAATCTTTTATCATAAATCACACAATCAGTAAACTTCACTGTACAAGGTATATTTAAAATAAATTTGATTTAAACATACGTGATAGATCGCAAATTTAGGGGTCTAGAATTTTTGGTGTTGGAAAGTATTTCCATTCCAAAAGTACTAGGCCCCTTTTGATAACAAAAAAAGGCATCTAAGCCTCCCTAGTGCTATGCTTTAAGCGACGAAACTCAAGATAAGCGGGGTAGGAATAGATGTCTCAACTAGATAATACACTTAAATTACTGGGAATTACAGACACAAACATTCAGGTGTTCGGTACTCGTGATGAATTTCATGGTCGGGGCTCGGGTCGCAAAAAGTATTTGGTCATCCAGGCAGAGCTTACCTACACACTCAGGCGCTGTCCCAGCTGTGGATACAATACGTTGCACCCTAACGGACACAAGCTCACTCATGTCCACATTGCAGGACCCATGGACCGGCCCGTAATTCTAGAGCTAAACAAGCAACGCTGGCGTTGTAGTAACTGCCATAGCGCTTGTACGGCCACCACTCCAGTGGTATCAACCAACCACGCCATCGGTCACGGACTAGCGACTCATGTGCTGAAGCTAGCCAGTAAATCACTCCCGGCTAAGACTATCGCCAGTCTCACCGGTATTTCGACAAACTCAGTTCAGCGTATTTTGACGGCTAATATTCATACACACGCGAGCCGCCGGTTACCGATTAATCTATGCTTTGATGAATTCCGTTCCACGCACGGCTCCATGTCGTTTATTTGCATTGACGCCGACACTCACAAATCAGTTAAAGTACTTAGCGACCGCCTTAATAGAACCATCAAACAGTTCTTTCTTAGTCAGTACAGCACCGCAGAACGGGCCGCGGTTCAACGCGTCATCATGGACATGAACGCCTCCTATCAGGCATTCGTGCACGAACTATTCCCTAACGCCGAACTCATTATTGATCGGTTCCACATTATTCAATTAATGGGCCGGACGATGGATACCATTCGCACTCAATGTTTAAAGCAACTCGACAAGCATTCGTGGGAATATAAAGTACTGAAATCACTATGGCGCCTATTCCACAAAGCCAACCCTGACGCACAAAAGAGCCGCTACCTCTTCGGCCTGAATGAGTACTCGACCGAACAGAACGCTATTGATATTGGAACCGATACGTTTCCGGCCTTCAAAACAGCTTATGAAACCTACATCGATCTCCACGATGCTTTGATGGGGCGTCACGCTGATGAACTCAAGAATATCATCACTAACTATCAGCCTAACGGCACGCCCCTAGATACGGCCATGCATACCCTACGAAAGAATCTTAATGGAGTAATTAACGCCGCCAAATCGTCCTACTCTAACGGACCGATAGAGGGCATCAACCGTAAGATCAAGGAGCTCAAACGTGCTTGTTATGGCTTCTCCAATCAGGCCAATATGTTCACACGCGTCTACCAGCTGATTGCCTAGATTATCTACCACAATAACGTCACGATGGTAGGCTTATTTGTTATGCCTTCAAGTACGATATTCAGACAACACACCAGATTAAACGCCGCAACTAATAAAACAACAAAAAAGATCTCCCACACGAGGAGATCTCCAAAGGATAGAAACTATCCTTCAACACCATTTGACAAAGAGCCGTTAAAAACATGACTAGTTTTTATCTTTATAATTTATTTTTATTAACGATTAAATTAGAATCTTGCCATACCTAATGCATGTTGAGCAGCTAGGTTAAGCAAACTCCATTGACGGTCAAATCCTGGTTGGAAGAAGAAGTCTTGTTCAGCCAAGTCTTCCAAGCGCATCTTATGACTAATTGCCAAAGCTAAAACATTGCCTTGAGCAGTAATATCATACTTAGAAAGGACAGCACCGCCTAAGATTTGGTGAGTATATGGATTAAAGGTTAAGCTGACATATACCTTAGGATTATCTGCTTCTGGGACATAAGCTGGACGCATATGATCTTCATAGAAGCTAGTTTGATAATCAAGCTTATTCTTAGCAGCTGAAAACTTATTTAATCCCGCAGTAGCGAAGTGATAGTCAAAGACGCTAAGAGCTGAAGCACCGATAACACCCTTGAAAGCGCGATCTGGCTTATCTTCAAAGATATGATCAACCACATATTGTGCTTCTCTTCTAGCAGTAGTAGCTAAAGCAATTGGCATTGGCTTACCTGCTGGAATAGAAAGTGGCAAAATTGCATCTCCAATAGCGTAAACGTCTTTAACATTCGTTCTCAAGTATGGATCAGTCTTAATCCAGCCTCTTTGATCTAAATCAACTGTGCCCTTTATCCAATCAGTATTAGGAGTTACCCCTGCTGAAACAACAACCAAGTCAGCTGGTATATCGCCTTGATCGGTCTTGACGCTTTCAACTTTTTCATTACCGTTGAAGCCTTCAATTTTAACGCCCATCTTCAAGTCCATATTCTTCTTAAAGGTAGGTTCCAAAACATCAAGCAATTCAGGGTTCAAGTAAGTTCCTAATGGACGATCAATCATGTCCATTAAAGTTACATGCTTGCCAGCTTTAGCAAATACTTCACTAGCTTCAGTACCAATATAACCAGCACCAACAATAGCAACATTCTTAATTGCTGGATTGTTAACAGCACTCATTAACTTAGAAGCCCAATCACGTCCACGCATTAAATAGATATTCTTAAGATCATTGCCAGGTACTGGTAAAACCTTTGGCGTTACACCTGATGAAAGAATTAACTTATCATATTGAACTTCTTCTTCAGAATTATTGGTTAAATCCTTAACTGTTACTGTCTTATGTTCAGGATGAATCGCGGTTACTTCATGGTTGGCATAAACATGACCGCCCTTCTTTTCAACATCTTCAGGAGCAAAGTTTCTGACGTCATCTTCAGCCGTAACTTTATTTTCTAAGTATAATTGCATACCACAGGACATAAATGAAATAAAGTCGCCAGCTTCATAAACAGTTACATCTACATCATTATATTTATCCAACAGCTCAATTGCTGATTCATGACCACCATGTGAAGCACCAACAATTACAATTTTACGTTTATCCATAAAATCCTCCTAACACAATAGTTTCTTCATTACATTTTCAAGGGTAACACTTATTACTTAATGTCTATCATATTTTGTTCAATAAATTGATTAAAAATAAAAGTTTGGAGTTGACGCTCCAAACTTTTTTGCTATATCTTCTGCTCAACATCATGAATCTTCACAACTAATACAGCGCGAATCCAATCAAATTGGGCTTTCATTTGATCAAAATATGCGCCTTCATTAATGAATTGACCACTGCCATGAATATGATAACCGCGACCCATTCCAGCGGTTCCTGAATAATTGTAAGAACCAATCGTAATGATCAGTTCATGTTTTGGATCTTTTTCAAAATCTTGTTCAATCGAGTGCATCCCCGCAGCTGGAATCAAAATTATATCATCAGAAACCACGTTAATATATTGTGACCAAGTATTAACTACGCTAGCTGGATTACCATTAATCGAGACAATCGTTGCCGGCCCTTTGTCTTGTAAAACATCTAAAAAATCTTCGTTCATTATTTTTGTCATGATTTTTACCTCCTATGTTCTGCTATTCAACTATATTCCTAAACACCGCCAAGTTATGACAGAATTTCAAAATTAATATTGCTGGATAATTCGTTGCAACTTTTCCAAATATTTTTCTTTTAACTCACTGAGAGTCCAAGTCATGAAGACCTTTGATAAAAGATCCAGACAGTATCAGCTACTCAAATCTCCCTGGAAATTATACTTGAAGAAGTTTGATGAGCTTGAAAAAGTTCATCCTCGCTACAACTGGCATTACAAAGACTGCTTAACTCAAGCACAAGTAGTTACAGAAGGCATTAACACCAGCACTACTTTAGAGAATTCATATAACCTGATGCAAAGCTTTATTCAAGCCGTTGAAACTGGCAATACGCATGAGCTTAAATCATTGATTACCAGCAAAGATTCAATTGGAACCCTAATGCATAAGACGCTGCTAACTTTTAAATACAATCTAAAAGCGGTGCTTAACGGAGCAGCTCTACCTTATTCTAACGGCTGTCTTGAAGGCTTCAATCGCAAAATCAAACAAATCGAACGAACAGCTTTCGGCTATTCCAATTTTATCAATCTATTAACCAGAATTCGTTTAGAGGAAAATCAATATAAAGAAAAAGAACCAAACAGCCTTTTAATGACTGCCTGATTCTATTCATTTACTCTCTATCAACAGGATTTGACAAAGAGCCATGTTTGAATTAGCCGTCTCGTTGATTGATACCGACAATCCCCCAAAAGATCAGACGGTTTATTTGTCCAAGCAAGAGTTGTTTGCTTTTTTTAAAGTGGATGATAGTAATAAACATAGTCGGTTTAAAGAAGCGATTGAAAAGATGCAAAAACAGGCTTTTTTTCAGATTAAAATAGTACAAGATAAGGGATTTGATTTTGAAAGGGATCTGGTGCAAACAGTGTGAGAGATGACCATCTAACCAGCTATTGATCCTATGTTGAAGGTTATGCAGCTAACAATGCTTCTAATTCGTCCACGACTGAGAACCCGATGAGACTTAACTCTCGTCGGGTTCTTTTGAGTATTGCGTGAACAATTTCCACACCGCTCAACGTTGCACTAGCGGTTCGAATGCTTTGAAAGCTTGCTGAGCGGACACGATGACGTTTAATGAATCGGTGGTCCTGTTCAATCAAATTATTTCGATATTTGGAACATTGGTGGGCTGATTTGCTCAAATAGTCTTGCTTTATCAGGTGCTTCACTGCTTTCAGTGTTGCCCGATATTGATCAGTGACTAATCGATCAGGCCGACCATTGGTCGTCAAGAGACGCTTCAAAAAGTGATAGGATGCGGTATAATCGCGGTGTTTTCGTAACTCAAAATCCATGGTCAAACCGTTACTGTCAATAGCGCGATACAAATAGGCCCAACGGCCTTTAACTCGAATATAGGTCTCATCGATTCGCCAACTTTTAGCGTGAGCTGTTTGATGCCGACGCCATAGAGCCTTAAAGATGGGGCCATAGTGATGAACCCAACGCATGACCGTGGTGTGATGAACAGTGATACCCCGATCCCGAAGCAATTCAACGATGTCACGATAGCTGAGACTGAATCTGAAATAGTAGCCAACGGCTACTAAGATGATGTCCTTTTGAAAGTGGCGTCCCTTAAAGTGATTCATGCGCGCAATCCCTCGTTTCTTGGCACCCAGTATACTAAAATCAAGTCAGCGAGGAAAATTTGCACCAGAACCAATAATATCACACCGCACCGGTGTTAGTTAGCAAATCAAAAACTATTATTTAGAATATAATTCGGACTTATTTTCTTGCTTCTATTGCTCGTTCAATCCGCCCCTCATCATAAAGCCGCAATACAAAATACATCCCCACATAAATAACCAACGGAATCCAAACGTAATTCAAATCAATCATGGTGAGAGTTGCGGCATTCTGGGTTCGATTGGCAACGTAACCCGAAAAGTGAAACAAACCAGCTGTAATCAAGCCGCCAACACCAAGGCCGACGTTAACGCCAAAGTCATCCGTTGAAGCCAGAATTCCCTCGGCTTGGATCCCCATGCTGGCACCATAACGGATTGTGTCAGCAATCATGATTGAGACGAGGCTGCTCCTGTGTCAATAAATGGCACATCTTTTTCTAAACACTCGTTCTAATTCTGTCGGAATTAAACCAACTGATGTAATTTGAGGTTCGGATTACCAAGTCCTCAAAATTGGAAAAAGTTGTTTGAAAGGCAAACTCTCTCTTCAACAATGAGTGAAAAGCTTCAATTGGCCCATTATCATAAGGATAACCTTGTTTTGAGTATGAGTGGCTAATCTGATGCCGTTCAAGTAAAGTTTCAACTTCGTTGCTGGTGTACTGTGAACCCATGTCAGAGTGAAAATATTGTGGCTTTTGATGACATTCAAGCGCCTGATTAATCGTTTCTACAACTAACGTCGCCTCCATCTGACGACCAATCTTGAAAGCAAGAACTTGATGAACCTTTGGTTCGTAAATAGAACTGAGATAAACCCAGGTTCCTGGACGTAATTCCAAATAAGTAATGTCAGCACGCCATATCCTTGCATTGGGCTGGTGCTTGATTAAATTGGGGCGTTGCGAATGATCCACATGAGTGCCAGGTTTTTTAAATCGCCGATTCATTAAAGAGTGAATCTCCATTTCCCTCATTAATCGTAAAATTCGTTTTGACCCAACACAGATGCCTGACTTGCGAAGCACCATCGTTATTCGTGGATAACCATAGGCACGATAATTATTTTCCCAAATCAATTTAATTTTTTCTTTGAGCTGATTATCAACACGTTCGTGTTGACTAGGTTGATATCTTTTCCAATGGTAATAGGTGCTGCGCGGTAATTTCAGTGCCGAAAGAATAATTGATAAGCGGTGTCGCAATAACTGATCTTCTATGAAGACAAGGCAATTAATTCGTCCTAATGCTTTCCCAGTAACACCGCCGCAGCTTTTAAAATTTCAAGTTCCTCCTTTAATCGCTGATTTTCCTTTTGAAGTTGTTTGAATTCTTTGGACGTTACTTCAGTACCGTCTTCTAGCTCAACTGATTTAGCGTCTTTAACCCAGTTATGAATTGCGGCTGGAGAAACACCGTATTCCTCGGAAAGCGAGCGAATAGATCTTTTCTCTTCACGATGCATCTTCACAATGCTGGCTTTAAAATCATCTTGATATCGTTTCATTGGAATGCTCCTATCTTGTTTTATTAATTATGGCACAACTGTTCAGAAATTTATGTACCAAATACTAGGATAGGAGCAATGCGCACTTATACATATAATTTATTCTATGTTGTGCTAGACCCATTAAAAACCTGTATCAGAAGTCGCCGTTGGCGACAACAAAATCAAACTAATTTACCCAAAATCAATTTGTTTCAACATGTTTTCTGTACTTGCTTGATCCAAGCCTAAATAAGCTAAAGTCATTGATTCACTTGAGTGATTTAGTAAGTGCATGACTAAGCCAATATTGTAATTTGATTGCGTGTAAACACGATAAGCCCCAGTTTTGCGCATCGTATGAGTACCTAGATAATTAATTCCTAATAGATCGCCAACCTTACTCATAATTTTGTAGAACTGTTTTTCAGTAATATGGCGTTCTGGGTGTTGAATTGAAGGAAAGAGCCATTCAGAATCCAGCTTATGATCAAGCAGCCATTGACGGTACAATAAGAGCTCTGTTTGAACCGGTTTAAGGTACAAGGTATTAGGTTTACCAGTTTTTCGGTCATGAATAAACGCATTTTGTTTAATAGAACCGTCCGGATTAAAAATATCGGCCTGTTTTAAGCCCATAACGTCACTCACTCGCAGTAGCGTCGCTTTCCCAACTTGAAAAATCGTATAGTTACGTCGGCCAGCTTTAAAGTTATTGAGTAACGTATCTTGAACCTCTTTAAGAACGTTTGAATCTTTGATGGGTAAGACAACTTGTTGCATAAGCTGTTAGTTCCTTTACTTTAAAATTAATTTAGTTGCAGAAAACCTAAAAATCGAATATTATAATGTAGTACGTTGGTAAACTTAAAGGAGGCGGATTAGAATGAGTAATACTATTATTAAAAACAAGACAATTTCAACTCGTGTAACACCTGACATTAGTGAACGGGCTAAAGCTAATCTAGCAAAACAAGGGTTAACCGTTTCTGAGTATATACGCTTATCGTTAGTTAAAGCGGCCAATAATGAAGTTCGATTGGTCAGCTTTTTAGATTCTCCGGAAGCCTCAGCAGCTAAAAAAGAAGCAGAAACAGGGCAGGTCAAAAATATTGGTTCATTGACTGACTTTGAAGATTGGATCGATAAGTTAGATGCAAATTAAACAGACCAAATCTTTTGAACGTGAATTAAAAAAACTAGTCAAAAAACATTTTCCAATAACTGTCTTGAAACCTTGTTTAAAAGCAATTGTTGAACAAGATGTACTTGTTTTGAAACAGATTAAAGATCATGCATTAAAAGGAAATTGGCGTGGCTATCGTGAATTTCACCCTGCCAGATATGGAAACTATGGTAAAAATTATGACAACTGGATTGTTATTTATCAGCTAGATCATGATGAATTGATTTTGTTATTGGTTGCAACTGGCTCCCATGAAATCTTGAATCAATAGCTATAGTTTAGGGGCACTTATAAAAAAATAAATTAAAATAGCCCCCAATATCTACATTATAGATATTGGGGGTTATTTTAACAATGATTTTGAGGGGTTATTTGTATATTATAGGCCCTAAAATGCAACACATAGTTTTCTATACTAGCTTCTCAATGTCCCTTGTGTTTTTGTATTTTCTTGGCCTGGTGCAATTTATATCTTTTTTCTTGATCCAAGATCTTCTTAGTACGTCTATTATGTTGTCGAGTTACTTTTTGACATTCCAACTGTTTTTGGAGTGTTTGTTGTGCTTTAGTACCGACACCATACTGAATACTCTTTCTAGCTAACCTTTGAAGACGCTTAGGATTGATTTTTCGTTCAGAAACAGACGAAGCACAAACAGTTTGTTTGAAAAAGATAATTCTATTCCAATGATGAATAACCAGATCGTAAATCAAAGTTAATTTAGGTTCTGAAGGACCTAAGTTAATTTGGCTAACTTCATAAGTGGAATTAAAGCGTCTTTCGAAAATAGCTTTGTAAAACGGTGGTTCGTAGACAATTGTTAATGATCCCTTGATAGTAGACATCAAACATCCTCCTTAAAATTAATTAAGAAAGATGGACAACCAAGGAGGCAGGTTACTGATAGCTTCGCTATGTTCGGACTACCAACCGAACTGTGTTTTTACTTTCTACTGCTAGTTTAACTCAAATATCCCACTCAGAGTAGTTTGCTTAAAACTCTGAATGGAATATTTGGTAATTATAGTTCCTAAAGGTTTCTTAACTAAAGACAGCGATAATCATTTTGGTGACTAAATAAATAATTGCAATTACCATCATCCAACCAGTACTGCGCATAAATTCCCAGACATTAGTTTGTGCCTTTGCGTTTTTGGTAATAACTATGCTTTTTTTTAGTGAATCATCGCCCTTGATCAAACTATCTAAGGTAATGTCGAATAAATTGCTGATTTGCACTAAACGATCAATATCGGGATAAGTACTTCCGACTTCCCACTTAGAAATGGCCTGACGAGAAACATTAAGCGTTTCTGCAAGATAATCTTGTGTCCACTGCCTTTTTTCTCGTTCTTCTTTTATCCTTTGCCCTAAAATCATAAACGTAACCTCACTTTCAATAGATTAATTATCATATTGAAGCGAGAAAAAAGCACGCTAATTATTAGCGCACTAAAAGCAACTACTGGTTGCGAAGAATATTCTGGTGTAAATAGGGGCTAAATGGAGATTATAGTCCCTAATATAGGGACAAAGCTTATTTGAAAGTTTTTCTCAAACTGGTCCCCTGTCAATAAAATAGACAATTTAAATAGAGACTTGGACCATCGCTTTTGATCGGAAGGACAAAGACGGTTGGAATGTGAATTATTTTGATTACAATAATCATCGAAGAATGCATACGATTGAAGTGGTGACTAAACCAGTCAAAAAGGCGTACTTGGCTTATTTGCAGTCGTTAGAGATTCCATACATTGTTAGTGGCGAGACGGACTTTAACTTTGAAGATGTGTTGCGGAAATTAAAACAACATTATCAGATTGACACCTTGGCAGTGTGTGGTGGTGCCGTGATCAACGGGGCCTTTCTAAAAACTCATTTTGTGGATGAAATTTCCTTAGTCATTGCACCGCATGTTAGAGGCGATAGCACGAAAAAGGCGGCCTTTGATACGCTGGGTACCACGGTACAGGATACGTTCAAAATCAAAGCGGTTAAACAACCTGCCGATGGCGGTTTGCATGTGACCTTTGTGAAAGCAGATTAGGAACATTGTTAATATAAGCAAGCTTGTCGGCATCATGATGGCAGAATTGATGGTATTGTTTTCCATAAGTAAAATTTATCAATGTGCGTTTGCTTTGAAATTGATCTAACAGTTGGTTACTTATAAAACCTCACTTGTAAGTCAAGTTGAATCAAAATAAGTGTAAAGGTACCCAAAGGGATCACTTCTTATAGTTGGTTGGAATTAACTATGACCATTGTAAGAGATCGCTTTGGGCTTTTTTATTTTGTTCGGATTAATTATGGAATTTGCCTATTAAAAAATTCTAATCACGTTCTAAAGCTGGAGACTTTTAAAAAAATCAAAATTTTGATATAGTGGATTATAGTACTTTTAGGTAACCAAGAAGTTTTTGAACGCCTTATGAAGGTTGAGTAAGATGAAATTGGTTGGATATGGTGCTAATTTCTTAGTTTAGAACAAATTGGTGAATATAAAAAATGTAAATTTTATTTTGACTCATTCATAGCGTTATACACCATGTTACCCAGATTATTATTCCTTATGAATAATAATCTGGGTAACATGCTAATACATGGAGGTGTATGTTGGTGGAAAAAGTTAAAGTTAAAAATGTAACTAAGATTTTTGGAAAGCAAATATCTCTAGCAAAAAAATTGTTGCGTGAGGGAAAGTCTAAAGCAGAGATCCTTTCGCAGACAGGTTGTACTGTTGGAGTTAATCAAGCTAGTTTTGCTGTTAATGAAGGTGAACTGTTTGTAATCATGGGGCTGTCTGGAAGTGGAAAGTCTACGATTATCCGAATGATCAACCGCTTGATAAATTCGACTGATGGGGATATTGAAATCGATGAACAAGGTGTGATGGGCCTCAGTAAGGAAGAATTACGTCACTTGCGCCAAGATAAGATCGGCATGGTTTTTCAAAATTTTGCCTTGTTTCCGCATAAGTCCGTATTACAAAATGCGGCTTATGGATTGGAGCTTAAAAAGTTTCCGTTAGATGTACGAAACAGGAAAGCTCATGAAGCATTGACACTAGTCGGCTTGACCGGGTATGACGACCAATATCCAGATCAGTTATCAGGCGGGATGCAGCAGCGGGTTGGTCTCGCGCGCGCTTTGGCCAATGATGCCGAGATTCTGTTGATGGACGAGGCATTTTCGGCCTTGGATCCGTTATATCGGAAAGAAATGCAGGATTTGTTATTGCAAATTCAAGAAAAAATGCATAAAACGATCATTTTTATTGGCCATGACCTGAACGAAGCTTTGAAATTAGGGGATAGGATTATGATCATGCGTGATGGCCATATCGAACAAATTGATAATCCGGAAGATATTTTGACTCACCCGGCTAATGATTACGTAGAACGCTTCATCGAAGGGGTCGACCGGACAAAGGTCCTGACGGCAAGTAGTGTAATGACGCAGGCCCAGGTGGTTAATATTGGAAAGGCTGGACCACGGGTGGCTTTGCGGAGAATGCGAGCCAACGATATCTCTTCAATATACGTGGTTGATAATGACAACAAATTCGTGGGTTTTGCCGATGCGCATGATGTTTCGGATCTGATTAAGAAGGGCAGTGAAGACCTGAAGTCAGTCCTTAGGACAGACGTGCCTAAGACAAGTGTGGATATGCCAATCAATGCATTGATTAACGATATTTCGAAGGCAGCAATTCCTTATGTCGTGTTGGATGATGACGATCATCTACTAGGCATCATTCTACGGAGTTCTGTTTTGGCGGCTATCGCTGGGGAAGAGGTGAGTGCTTAATGAATATTGGACAAATACCTTTAGCGGAATGGATCAACTCAGGTGTTGACTGGCTGAGTCAATTTACCGGATTTTTTTATAGTGTGACGATCTTTTTCCAGGTAATCATTGACGGTATTCAATGGGCTTTTGACTTCTTGCCGCAATGGGTCTTTATCTTGGTGGTCTTAGCACTCACGTACTGGGTTAAACGAGGACAAAAGAAAATTAGTTTCATGGTGTTTGAAGTTTTGGGGCTGTTATTGATCTGGAACTTAGGATACTGGCGTGATATGACCCAGACCTTGACGTTAGTTTTGTCGTCTAGTTTGATTGCAATCGTTGTTGGGATTCCACTTGGAATTTGGATGGCAAAAAGTTCAAGAGCTGAGATCGTAATCAAACCAATTCTTGACTTCATGCAGACCTTGCCAGCGTTTGTTTATCTAATACCGGCCGTTTCATTTTTTGGTATCGGGATGGTACCGGGGGTGTTGGCTTCAGTGATTTTTGCGACGCCACCGACAGTGCGAATGACAAACTTGGGCATCCGGCAGGTGCCAAGTGACTTGATCGAGGTAGCGGATTCCTTTGGCTCGACCAGCTGGCAAAAGCTAATCAAATTACAGTTACCACTAGCAAAAACAACAATAATGTCCGGAATTAATCAAACGATGATGCTTGGACTTTCAATGGTCGTGATTGCATCAATGATTGGCGCCCTTGGTTTAGGAACTCAGGTTTACTTTGCTGTGGGGCGTAATGATGCCGGGGCAGGATTTGCCGCAGGAATTGCTGTGGTTATTGTAGCTATTATTTTGGATCGAATCACACAATCGTTCAACAAAACATCCAAATAAAGGGGGAATGATTAGTTTGAAGAAAAGAATTCTCCGTTATTTGCAAATGGCCACAGTGATTATATGTTTGACAGCCATAGTTAGTGCTTGTGCTAAACCAGCTGAATACGACTCACATAAAAAGTTAGGACCGCAAATCAATTATACGATTACAGGGATCGAAGCTGGTGCGGGTGAAATGGCTAATACACAAACATTGTTGTCAAAATATAAGTTGAAACAGGCTAACTGGCAGATCATGCCAAGTTCTACAGCTGCGATGATTAGCACGTTATCCAAGGCAGTTAAAAATAAACAGCCTATCGTTGTTACTGGCTGGCAGCCACACTGGATGGTTGCTAAATATTCGTTGAAATTTTTAAAAGATCCAAAACATGTTTATGGTAATGGTGAATCAATGCGCACCATTACACGTAAAGGGTTGGAAAAAGATAATCCAGGTGCTACTAAGTTACTAAAGAATTTCCATTGGACAATTTCAATGTCAAATCCAGTAATGCTGAACATAAACGGTGGCATGAATAAGCAAAAAGCGGTCAATCAGTTTATTAAAAACCATCCTAAACAAGTCAAAGCATGGACAGCGGGGGTGCCAAACGGTCATGGCAAAAAAATTAAATTAGTTTATACACCATATGACTATGAAATTGCGACAACCACTTTAGTAACGACTTTGTTGAAGCAAAAAGGATATAAAGCTACAATGCAACAGTTAGACGTGGGAGTTATGTGGAATTCGATAGCTAATGGTAGTTCTGACGCTTCCTTGACTGCTGAGTTACCAGTTACCCATGGCTTGTATGCCAAGAAGTACAAAGGTAAGTATGTTCAATTGCGCAAAAATTTGAAGGGTGCTCAAACAGGGTTGGCAGTTCCCAAATATATGAAGAATATTAATACTGTTGATGATCTAAAAAACAAATGATATTGGCTGTAAAATTTCTGGCATTGGACCACACCAATGCCAGTTTTTTTGTTATTTGTCATGTGAAGTTGATGGAATCCTTATGAAGTATCTGGAGCTTAATTGGTCTAGGTACTTTTTTATACCGTCACAGTTTGACGTGCTGGGTGAAGCCATTGGCGTTGAATCTTAATACGGTTGACAAAGTTCTCCCAATTACGGAAGCCAAAAGCAGTGTTTTTAATCTTCTTAATTCGGCCGATGTTGCCCTCTAAATAACCGTTTGAATATGGTGATTCAACGGCGTTCAGGGCCTGTTTCCGGTACTTCTTAAAGCTTTTGATGGTTGTGCCCATTTGTTTAATTAGTTGATGATATTGGCATAGGAACTAATGAAATAGGTTTGTATTATGAATGCGCAAAGACTTTATGATGTCTTGATAAATCTCATAAGTTGTTTTGAAGTCTTGCCCCAAATTTGAGACATTCGGTGACTTCCTCGGTAATAATTTTGCGTGTCAAAATCAAAAGAAAAGACGACCACAAAGGACCTATACTTACTTACCGCAGATGAACGTATCAAGATTTAGCTCTTTTGGAAGGCCAAGATAAAGGGGTTCCTATGATGTAATGACGGACAAATTGTTCGGTACATTACACCACCGTAGGAGTCATGCTTAAAAATGATCGAAAGTCAGTTATAACCACGTTATAATAAAAACAGCAAAAGGAAGTACCATCGAAAACAGGGCTTCCCGCGCAAGCCGCTTCAAAGGCGGTGGCCTTAGCTAAAGAACGATATCAAGGCGCCCCATAACCGTTCAAAGTTATGTAGGGAGGCTTTTTTATTGGTAGTGCTTGTTGATATAGTTGAGTAGCACGATTAAAAATGTGCCAAACAGCAATATCAGCGAGACTGTCTGGAAGACGCTCATTGACTGTGAAACCTTCTTGAAGATTATTCCATGTCAACTCGCAAGGGAAAAGACAGTCACTGCCCTTAAAATTGCTTAGTCAAGCATACAAAGAAATGATGGATTGACCAAGCCACAATAAACATTAAGGTATCAAGCTTCCTAGAAGCCCAATTTGATTGCATTAAGTATCAGCAAAACATCTTTTGTAGATATCCTTTTTTGAGTTCCTGGAGTTTTTCAAGTTTACGCTGATAAAGAGCGATAGTCTTGTCGAGTTGTTTGAAAAAAATGCCAATTTTCTTTTGTTCTTGTAAACTTTTAGGTAGTGTTACTTTGAACTGTGATAAAGATCTTTGACTAACACCTTTCGCAGTACCGCCGCTTGATAAGGATGATAATTCATTAAATGATTTCGGCGAACGTAACAAGACAGCCAAGAAATCATTTGTGATTTTATCTGAAGCAACATCAAAAGCGATTGTTCATTGACTGAGAATATATTTGTTGTTGTCCGGTATTTGTGCCACATTTCCCATTGGTGCCTCTGTGGTAAATAATACTTGGCCCTTATAAAGTTCTTTTCCAGTCATCCACTTATCATATAGTTTTTGATTTCCATAATGTGCATCAGCAGATGGATCAATATAACCATTTTTTACATTAAGAGCTGAAAGGGCAAGATATCCAGACTCGCTCCAATCCATATCCAGTTTTTTGGGAGTACGTCCACGAAAATCTACTGTACGTCTAATGTTGTCGAAGAACTTACGCTGTTCCCAAGCGTCAGCAAACCCTAAAAATCTTAATTCTGGGAACTTGCTCCCATTTTTGGGGAACAATTTCTGCAAATAGCCCTGTTTAAGTGCCTTAAGCTTAGCTAACTTACGCTGGTTGACTGCGATGAGGGTGTCGAGGTGTGGTAGATTGCAAATTTAATCCGAATTTTTGGACAAATTTGTCAGCATAACCTGATACGGTGTTTGCCAGTCGAGTATTTTAAGCGGTCGCTGGTTAATTTGGAGTAACGTCGTCGTTAAATCTTGAGCACTAATGTGCTCAAAACGAGTCCCTTTAGGATAAAAATAGGTAGATTGTAAAATTAATCCGAACGCTGTTCGGATTAATTTTACAATCTACCATATATCTAAGCTTTTTTAATGGTGAGAAACTTTGCCACTTGCAATGCTCGATTAATTACTTAGGTATACAAAATGATTATTGTCACGAGACTAAAATAATCTTAATGTTTAAATTTTCTTCATTTCAATAAAAGACCGGTCTGCCAAAACCCAAAGATTTTAACAGACTGATCTTTATTTACATTAGTACATCTTGACTTATCTTGAAAAAACTTTAATTTATCCTAGCAAGTTGTTGTGACAAAGTTTCCACTTGTTTAGTCAGCTTCTCCAGATCGTGACTCTGGTTGAAAGCTTTTAAGTTCGCTTGCACTTGCCGAACACCTTCCTGGACCCTTTCTTGGCCATTAACAGTCAAAGATAGCCAAACAATTCGTCGATCATTTGGATTCACTTGTGATTGAATTAAATTATCTTGAATCAATCGCCAAGTATTCCTGGAAATTAGTGTGCGCGTGACCGTGAATGCATCAGCTAATTCACTAGCAGTAGCTTGCCCATGTTGTTCAAGATAGACTAATATTCCCCACTCACGCATTGAAAATTCAGTTTTGGCCAGTCCTTGCACTAACATCTGGTATGCCTGATTCTGAATAGCTTGCAGGGTTGTTAAGCTCTCAAACTGGTTCTTAATTTGCTGCTGATTTAGCATATAATATCATCCTATTCTTTGTACTGCCGCTGAGTCATTCCGAAGAGTTATAACAAACTACTCATGGCTAATAGTAATAAGCCCCTCAGTGTCATATGTCGTTGGTCAGTTTCATCAGTTCGAGGCAACCATTGATCTACAAAATTAGTAGCCTCTGTTTGACCAGCCTGAACCGGTTTAGCAGCATCGTTGATTGGCTCGGGTTAATAGAAACTCTAAAATCTGTCGATAAACTATTTATAATTCTTATTATAATAAATTGATTCAAACTCATTATGCTCCTATCCTAGTATTTGGTACATAAATTTCTGAACAGTTGTGCCATAATTAATAAAACAAGATAGGAGCATTCCAATGAAACGATATCAAGATGATTTTAAAGCCAGCATTGTGAAGATGCATCGTGAAGAGAAAAGATCTATTCGCTCGCTTTCCGAGGAATACGGTGTTTCTCCAGCCGCAATTCATAACTGGGTTAAAGACGCTAAATCAGTTGAGCTAGAAGACGGTACTGAAGTAACGTCCAAAGAATTCAAACAACTTCAAAAGGAAAATCAGCGATTAAAGGAGGAACTTGAAATTTTAAAAGCTGCGGCGGTGTTACTGGGAAAGCATTAGGACGAATTAATTGCCTTGTCTTCATAGAAGATCAGTTATTGCGACACCGCTTATCAATTATTCTTTCGGCACTGAAATTACCGCGCAGCACCTATTACCATTGGAAAAGATATCAACCTAGTCAACACGAACGTGTTGATAATCAGCTCAAAGAAAAAATTAAATTGATTTGGGAAAATAATTATCGTGCCTATGGTTATCCACGAATAACGATGGTGCTTCGCAAGTCAGGCATCTGTGTTGGGTCAAAACGAATTTTACGATTAATGAGGGAAATGGAGATTCACTCTTTAATGAATCGGCGATTTAAAAAACCTGGCACTCATGTGGATCATTCGCAACGCCCCAATTTAATCAAGCACCAGCCCAATGCAAGGATATGGCGTGCTGACATTACTTATTTGGAATTACGTCCAGGAACCTGGGTTTATCTCAGTTCTATTTACGAACCAAAGGTTCATCAAGTTCTTGCTTTCAAGATTGGTCGTCAGATGGAGGCGACGTTAGTTGTAGAAACGATTAATCAGGCGCTTGAATGTCATCAAAAGCCACAATATTTTCACTCTGACATGGGTTCACAGTACACCAGCAACGAAGTTGAAACTTTACTTGAACGGCATCAGATTAGCCACTCATACTCAAAACAAGGTTATCCTTATGATAATGGGCCAATTGAAGCTTTTCACTCATTGTTGAAGAGAGAGTTTGCCTTTCAAACAACTTTTTCCAATTTTGAGGACTTGGTAATCCGAACCTCAAATTACATCAGTTGGTTTAATTCCGACAGAATTAGAACGAGTGTTTAGAAAAAGATGTGCCATTTATTGACACAGGAGCATTATGAACGTTAGAAATATTATTAATATGCATTGAAGGTTAATTTTACAATCTACCTAAAACTAAATATAATTTTTCTAACTTAGTTGTTGCACTTAAACTACTGCATACTCATTTTTCAGTCTTACTTAATCTGCCTCGATGATAAATTTTCTTTTGGATTAAGTATTGATCCTGATCTTGAGTAATAAATAACGGAGAACTTTCTTCTATGACATTGCTAAACTCCAAACCATACCATGAAATAGGTGAGGCCGTAATTTTCTGCAAATAGATGCGCCCGCCAATCAATCTTCTATCTAACGAGCTTAACTTATCATTGACAATTAAATCTGCTGGTTGTTCCTTTATAATAACAAACTTAAAGTCGCCGACTTTCCGTTGTCGCTCTGTTGAATACGTGGGTATTTGTGGTTCTAAAATACCTTGTTCCACTAGATGATTTACAACTTGATGTAAATAGACACTAACGGATTGAGATTTCCTAAACCCTAAGTAAAATTGAACGTTAACAACATTATGCGTCTCAAGTAAATCAACTGTATAATTACTTTCATAAGGTGCATTGGTTTCATTGACTGTAACAAACCAATAAACTTTAGCTCTTTTAGGTTGTCTGTCGAGAATAGAATACATGGTACTACGCTTAATTTGGTAATCACCCTTAATTTTAGTCATATACACTAAGTTAGTCGTGAACAAAGGTACTGTATTGTCTGCGCTTAATTTAGAGAGTTGATCACGATAGTCAAGAAGTGAAACATACTCGCTTTCTTTCTCATAATGGTCTCTTCGTTTATTTCCAAAGTACCAAAGCCACATAATATAAAGAATGCCCAACATGATTGTTAACGTAACATAACCGCCATGAATAAACTTAACCAAACTTGAAATTAGAAAGATTAACTCAATAAAACCAAAAAACAAGGCAATTATAAGTGCTGTTCCCTTAGCCAGGTGTTTCTTTAAGAATTCATGCAAAAGCACAGTAGTCATAAGCATGGTAATAGTGATCGCTAAACCATACGCGGCCTCCATTTTTTGTGAACTACCAAAGAACCAGACTACACTAATTGTTATTATACATAGCATCCAGTTAACAGTTGCAATATAAATTTGATTTTTTATATTACTTGGATGTCTAATAACCATTCTAGGTAAAAATTTTAAGCCAATTGCTTCATCGACTAAAGTGTAAGAACCCGTAATCAACGCTTGAGAGGCAATAATTGCAGCGAGTGTGGCTAGCAAAATGCCAACTAGGCGCCAAGTTCCGGGGAGCATTTCATAAAAAGGATTTAAGTTCGATAAGTTCCTGTAAGCAGTATCACCTGCATGTCTAATTATCCAAGCACCTTGACCTAAGTAATTTAAAAATAGGGTACTATATACTAGTGGCCATGTTACATAAATATTCTGCTTGCCAACGTGACCCATATCGGAATATAAAGCCTCTGCTCCTGTGGTTGCCAAAAAGATACTTCCAAGTATAAAGATTCCCACTTTGTTAACTGGACTGAATAGTATCCTAATTGCATAATAAGGAGAAATAGCCTTCAATATCATTGGATAATTGATTAGATTAACGATTCCAAAGACAGCCAAAAAGCCAAACCATAAAATCATCACTGGTCCAAAGGATTTCCCAATCATACCTGTTCCAAAATGTTGAATCATAAATAATACGAGTAGAACAACTGTTGTGATAATCAAGACGTTATGTTGAGAATTACTAAACACCACAGGGCCAAGGTGTTGTTTTTTTAATCCCTCAATGGCTGAAGTCACAGTTACTGCAGGAGTTAATGTTCCATCGGCCAAAATGGCCGCCCCGCCAATCAAGGCTGGCCAAATTAACCATTTTGAATTTTTTCGAACCAATGCATATAAAGCAAAAATTCCGCCCTCACGCTTATTATCGGCTTGCATTGCAATGACAACATACTTCAACGTTGTAATGATCATTAATGTCCAAAAAATCAACGAGATCGATCCAATCACGTAATTGGGAGAAATATTTCCCATTTTACCGGCGTCACCAATCAATGCATTCATAACATACAATGGTGAAGTGCCAATATCACCGTACACAATTCCTAAAGTAACAAGTGCCCCCGCAAAAGAAACACGTTCTAGTTGCTTATTCATATTTGCTTGCCTCCAACGCTAATTATTGAAATATAGCACTGCAAAATAGTAAGCCTAAACACGAAGAAAAGCAACTATGCCATATACATCATAATGAAATCACTTTAAAGAAGCTCATAATTTACAATCTACCTTAACATTAAATTTCTTTCGATACCTTATAAAGGTTGTCCGTTTAATTCCTGTATTACGGGCAACATCGACATCACTCATGCCTGCCTGATAAAGTTTAAAAGCATGTTGCAAGCGGGGATCGTCTTGGGTGTATTGGGGTTTACGCCCATGATATTTACCCTGCTGCTTAGCTAAGGCAATCCCTTGCTGCTGGCGCTCAATGATTCGCTTACGTTCACTTTCGGCCTGATACTTATAGAGTTCAATAATCAAGTTGGTCATCAGTTGACGTAAATTTGGGTCAGCAATCCCTGTTATGGACGGTAAATTCAACACATCTAGGGTGGCACCCTTATTTTGAATGGAGTTCATGATCTTAGTCAAATCATGGTTGTTTCTGCCTAAGCGATCTAATTCAGTGACCATTACAATATCACCCTCACGAATATAGGCCAGCATTTTTTGCAGTTCTGGCCGATTAGTGTTAGCCCCACTTAATTTATCCGTAAATAATTTATCAACGTCTTTTAAAGCCGCTAACTGTCGATCTAAATGTTGCTCCTTGGAACTCACACGCGCATAACCGATTTTAGCCATTTCCAATTCTCCTTTTGGACAGTTCTAATGAACACTTGTAATTCCTAGTATAGCACAGAAATAAAAAAGACCATTAGGGTATACCCTAGTGGCAAGATGCAGTTTACAGAGAATGGTCTGAAAAACAGTTAGACCAGTAAAACCCCTGAGTTTGGATTTACTCCAACTCAGGGGTTTGCTTTACTTATTAATCTAATAAATCTTTTCGTTTGGTGCTCAATCACTACTTATTTGATGCACACCAGGTAACTGGGTCAAGGTAAAATTAATTTTTCAGTTGGCAAATTACAAGTTTAATCCGAACAAGCCCGGAATCTTTCAATGGCAGTCTGTTGATGATGTATTTTTAATGGTCGTTGATTAATTAGTTCAAGTGCTGCTAGGATCTCATCAGTCGTTACTTGGCTAAAATTGGTCTTTTTCGGGAAGAACCAGCGTAACCGTCTATTAAAATATTCATTGGAACCTCGCTCCCATGGTGAATATGGATGGCAAAAATAAACTTTGATCTGATAATCCTGTTCTAAGGCCTGATAATTGGCAAACTCTTTACCATGATCAACAGTAATGGATTTTACTTGGGGACCGAAGGCCCCCATAAACTTGCCAAAGGCGGTGTTTAGAGCCTTAGCCGTTCTATTAGGGGCTTTGATGGCCCATAGAAGTCGGGTCTTACGTTCTACGAATGTAACCAGACATGATCGTGGCTCACTTCGACTAGAAAGCACCGTATCTACTTCCCAATGACCAAAAGCTAACCGTTGATTAACAGTTGTTGGCCGTTGTTCGATGGAAGTCCCACTTGTAAATTTCCCACGATTTTCGCTCACTCGGTGCTGGCGGACATTCCGATTGGGTAGATCAGTCAATTTGAAGGGGAGCCAGCCACGATTAAGCCAATTATAAATTGACGCAGTGCTCAAGTTATAAGCGGCCGCAATGGTTTCTGGTGACCAGGTTAATCGTAAGTGATTGGTAATTAAAGTCGCTAATGCTGCCGTCAGCATCGAACGACGACCGCAATTCCGCCTTTTGCGATCTGCATCTTGCTGAGCTAATTCTGGATCATAAGGTTTAACCCGGGCCAACTCATAGCTAATCGTAGCTTTGGCGACGCCTAAGGCGTCAGCCATTACTTGGTAAGATTTATTTCCCTCATTGACCAGTTGTGCTAGTGCGCCACGTTGAAAACGTGATAAAGTAGATGTACCCAAAGTAATCACTCCCTATATTGGTTGGAATTAGCTACTACCATTGTAAGTGATTGCTTTGGGCTTTTTAATTTCTGTTCGGATTAATTATAGAATTTGCCTTTTTCAAACAGCTAGACGATACTATAGCTCTTCATCAGCGTAAGCTTGAAAAACTCCAGGAACTCAAAAAAGGGTATCTACAAAAGATGTTTTGCTGATTCTTAATTTGATCAAATTTAGGATCCCATGAAACTCCATGATCTATTTTTATTGTGCTTGGTCAATACTTAATTCACCTGTATAATAGATTACGCAGGAAGGTTTAAGGGCGGTGGCTGTCTTTTCCCTTGTGAGGTGAGGCCCATGGGAACATGGAATAATCTTCAGGAAGGTTTCACAGTCAATGAGCGTCTTCCAGGCACTCTCGTTGATGTTGCTGTTTGGCACGTTTTTAATCGCGCTACTCAGCTATATCGACAAGCACCACAAATAAAAAAGCCGCCCTGCGTAACTTTGGTAGGTTACAGGGTAGCTTAATGCTGTCTTATTAACTTCGCCACCGCCTTTGAAGCGGCTTGCGTAGGAAGTCTTGTTAGCGCAAGGCTTCCTTTTCTGTCTACATTATAGCATGACTATGAAAAATTGGGTAGCAAGGCATTTTCGGCATATTATTTATCTTTGTATTTTTCAAAATAGGTTCAACTAATTCTGTTTCAGCGTTTTTCGTACTTCACCGTATTTGTATATAGTTTTCCAATATGTTTATGTCTGCCAACGGACCCACTTAATCTGATACCTACCATTATGATAAACCAATTTACCTATTAACTTAGTCTTGGTGCTTTTTTTCTAAGGTTGCTAATAATGCATCAATCCGTTGTTTAACTTGGGGTCGTTGGGTTGTATCAGTTAACAGTACTAACGTATCACCTTCATGAATCAAGGTGTCACCATGTGGAATCACTTCTTGTTCGCCACGCCGGATTCCAATGAGCAGTGCTTCTTTAGGCCATGGCATGTCTCGGACCATTTTGCCGTTTAAGGGACTGCCAAAGAAAACCGGTATTTCCAAATGATCAGGTCGATGAAGTTGCTGAACAGTTTTAGGCATTGTCATCTGCTTAAGCAATGCTTCATAGATTGGTGCACCGCCTAATAAATCAACAACAAGGTAAGCAGTTAACGATATGACTGCTAATGGCATTAAATGTGTTAAATTGCCAACCATTTCTGTTACCAGCAAGATAGCTGTGAAGGGAGCTTTTCCGATTCCAGCAAAGTAACCGGCCATGGAAAAAATGATTAGGTTCATGATATAGACATGCGATAATAATCCTAATTGATTCATTAAGACGCCATAAACCGCACCAATCACAGCACCTAAAGAAAGAATCGGCAAGAAAATACCGCCAGGTAATCCGGAACCATATGAAATCATTGAAAAGACGAATCGTATAATAAAAATTGCAATTAGTACAAACAAAGGTGGAACATGCTGGCCAAATCCCAAAATTAAGCCATTACCACCACCGAGTAAATTTGGCGAAAAGTAACCAACTAAAATTACCAGCAGAAATGGTACGATACCTTGTATTGGGCGTGGCAAATGTGTCAATTGATGATACCACCTAGGCATAACTAACAAGACCCGTTGATATAAGTAACCAAATAATCCCAAAACAATGCCGAGTAAAATTAAGTGCCAATAATTTGATACTGGTAAACTACGTGAATAACTTAAATGTAACACGGGAACAAGTCCGAAAACATTCAGCGAAATAAAATTTGAACCAATTGCTCCGGCTAATGCTGTTAACCAAACCAGCGGTGAAAAATTATGGTAAATCTCTTCTAAGACAAATAGAGTTCCAGCAATGGGGGCATTAAACGCTGCTGCTAATCCAGCAGCGGCGCCTGATGCAATTAGTAGTCGGCGATCAGTTCCTGATAACTTAAACTCAGAAGCGAAACCTTGACCAACTGACGCACTTAATTGAATCGCTGGTCCTTCTCGTCCGAGAAATAATCCAGGTCCCAATGCCAGAATACCACCGATAAATTTTCGCCAAAGAATTGACCACCAGTGCATTTCCAATTCACCAGCCAATTGACCTTCAACTTGCGGAATTCCAGAACCAGCGATATAAGGTTCTCTCTTGAGAAGTCGAGCCACAATTAACGCTAAACCAAGGTTGATGCCTATCAACAATGCCCATTCCCACCAAACAAACGGCGCGATTCGTAAGTATCTATATACCAATCGACTATAGTGCAGCCCTATCTCAATACAATAGCGAAATAAGCTAACAACGGTGCCACTCATTAAACCCACAAGCAGGCCGAGTAAAACAAATCGCAAACGAGTAACGTCAAATTTTTCTTTTACAAGCTGTATCAAATAACTAATCCTCCATTATAACCAATATTATATAATTTAGTACTTAATTAAACTAGGCAATATCTCGATGAAATCTAGTAGTTATTTTTCACAGAGAAGGGGTGTCATACCGCTAAAATGTTTTAGTAGTTTATATGACGAGCCGCATGTTTGAGTAGTAATGGTGCTAATAACGTTGTTAGGATAATGGCAGTGATAATTGCCGAATAGTAATCATCACTGATTAGTTTGGATTGGTAGCCTATTTGAGCGATAATCAAGGCCATTTCCCCACGCGAGACCATCCCTGCACCAACGAGGTAAGCTTCATTCGAACTGAATCCGGCCCATTTAGCCCCACTCCCCGCTCCTAATAATTTCGTCAGTGTTGCCACAATTGTCAATACGATAATTAATAACAAATCGTGTTCTATGCCAGCTAGTGACATACTTAAACCAATTGAAACGAAGAATACAGGAATGAAAATCGCATAACCGATTGGTTCGATACTTTGATCAACTTCATGAGCTACATGAGTTTGTGCAATCGCAATTCCTGCAAAAAAGGCCCCAATTACTGCACTCAGTCCAATCAGATTTGCAATATATGCCATACCAAAACACAAAATCATCGCCATTATAGTAGGTCCCACTGGATTCAATAATTTGGTGCCTAGTCTAGCGAGGAGAGGGGCGATAAAACGCATCACGAAATAAATTGCGGCAAAGTAAATTAGCTGCTCTAAAAAAGTCAGAGCTAGCGGTATCTGGGTATCCGTACCAGCCTTTGTACCTATTAAACTTACCATAATGCTAAGTAAAACGACAGCTAGCACATCGTCAACCACCGCGGCACCGAGGACTGTTGAACCGCTCTTACTATCAAGTAAATTTAGTTCTTTCATGACAGCAACTGAAATTGAAACCGACGTTGCGGCAAAAATAACGCTCAAAAACAAGCTTTCAAATTGTGTCAAGCCAAAAACAATACCAACTGGATAGATCAGTACCATCGGAATCAAAACTCCTAACAACGCGACAATTATGCTAGGACGCAAATATTTTTTAAGCAATGTAAGATCACTCTCAAGTCCGGCGATAAACATTAAGATGATAACCCCAATCTCTGAAAAAATATGGATGAAATCATTGGCGTGAACCCAATTCAACAACACAGGGCCAAGAATAATTCCAACAAATAATTGACCGATCACTGCTGGGATACCAACCCTAGAGGCTAGATGGCCAAATAGACTAGTTGTAATCAAGATGATCACCAAGGTACCTAAAAATTCCAAACAAAAACCTCCTCATACAAAAAATGTAAACCCAGATACCTCTTACACACCCCTGAAAGAGAACACCTTGAGCTTACGTCAACTGATTTATTTATTCATGTTTTAATAATACTTCTTATATGCTAGCAAACTAATCAAAAATATTCAAGTAACGATAAGTTGTCACATTTAGTTACTTATTCGAAACACAGACACCGCCAACTTTAAAAGTGATTTCTGAATTTTCTTTATCTATTTTAAATATCTGGATCGTTTTCTCCAGCTATAAATCATGCTGGATACATAACCGAGCTAAAAAGACACCGTAGGTATATTATCAGGTCCAAGGAATCCAAACTAGCAGCGACCAAAACATCATTGATTTCTTGTTTGAGGCTAGTGTAATTCTTCTTTTCTATGATGAACCTTAGAAGCTGATCTTTTGTCTAGTATAACCTATTCCGAACGAATTAAAATCGAAACCTTTTGTGAACTAGGGCTGTCCAATATCCAAATGGGCGTTCGGCTGAACCGATCACCGTCAACAATTTCTTATGAATTATCTCGATGTCAACCTTATCAGGCTGAATTAGCACAAGCGGATGCCGAATACCAGCGGTCACGATGTGGCCGAAAGACTAAATTGAATGACAAATTAAGGCAAATAATTTTAAACCATTTACGGCTAAGTTGGTCACCAGAAATGATAGCTCACGAATTTAAACTAGCGACTAAATCAATTTATAATTGGTTAAATCAAGGAAAAATTGAGTTTTCTTTAAATGATTTGCCTGAACATGGCGTGCGCCAACGGCGTAACCTTGACCAACGTTCTAAATATAATCAATCATTAGGACGGTCAATTGAACAGCGTCCCATGATGATTAATCAACGTAATCGCATCGGCGATTTTGAACTAGATACAGTCGTTGGTCCTCGTGGGCATAGTAAGGCAGTTTTATTAACCTTAATCGATCGCAAATCACGTTTCCTTTGGGCCTACCGATTAAAAAACCGGACAGCAGTAACTGTTAATGAAGCCCTAACTAAGTTTCTAGCAACTTTTAATGGCCCGGTGCATAGTTTTACGGTGGACCGTGGCACTGAGTTTAGCGGTCTAGTATCACTTGAAGCACAATACGGTATTAAGACCTATTACTGCCATGCTTATACGCCAGCTTAGCGCGGCAGTAATGAACGATTTAATCGGAACTTACGCTATTTTTATCCTAAAGGGACTCGTTTTGAGCACATTAGTGCTCAAGATTTAACGACGACGTTACTCCAAATTAACCAGCGACCGCTTAAAATACTCGACTGGCAAACACCGTATCAGGTTATGCTGACAAATTTGTCCAAAAATTCGGATTAAATTTGCAATCTACCATAAGATAAAAAATTTAGATAAAAAAGAACAAGGTGAGAAACCAAAATTAGTTTCTCACCTTGTTCTTTGAGCACTCAGATTCCTGTACCAAACCATCCTATAACCAACGATAGTAACAATAAAGAGTAAGATTGTAAATGGTACTTAAATAAGGCTTTGTGATCTTGTTCGTTTGGTAGTAGGAAAGCTTGTTTTTCAATAGGCTGCTCATGCCAAATAGGTTGTTGTTTCCAAAAATGATATAGCTGTTGGGGAAGTGCTATCGTGGGTGGAATAGCAATCATAAAGCCAATGATTGCTGGTCGGATTTGGATGATACTATTTCCGAAAGCAACTATGTACCAGAGCCACATGAGCGAACCATAAAAGCAACCTCTAACAACTGTAAACTCTAGCCAGAAGAGTAGTTCGTTTTTTAGGGAGCTTCTACGATACGTTTGAAGGACTTTTT